>NZ_LBMZ01000117.1:0-104676 GCF_001005525.1 Acinetobacter sp. AG1
TAAATAAGCCCTTGTTTTTACAAGGGCTTATTTTTTATCTGTGTGTTTACCCCTCAACTTACCCCTCATAAAAATTTGGATTGGATTAAGTCATTTAATTGCCTTTAAGATGAGATAGGATAGTTAAGCTTTATAGTTTGCGATTACAGACGTTATTCTAAGGTAAGCAATCAAACGTTGTTTGAATGCTTTTTAAGCTTCTACAGCTCATTTAAGGTTAATTTGTACCTATTCATCAGAATCAGTACTTAATGTACTTTAACTAGGTACAGCAATTGGTGCAGGTTGCGCTGTGCTTACTTTTGGCTTTCCAAATATCTATTGATCTAATTCCAATGATCTTATCTATGATAAAATTAAGTTAAGATCTATTTATCATTAACTCTCTATATTTATCAGAAATTAATTCACTTAATATTTCCTCTTCAGTTCTATTAATTTTTTTAGATATTTCTTTAAGTTTTTTCTGAACATTTTTGGGAATTTGAGGAGAAGAGTTTTTATTTGTTTTATTAGAATCTCTAAATTTTTTCTGAGTCCAAGCTCTATATAAGTTATTAGTTAAATTTCCATAATCTTTTTCTTTAAAACAAGATAAGTAATCTAAAAAATAAATAATTAGGTCGGATCGTTCTTTTTTATTAACAGGGTAGTAATCGATATCACCGAACTCGCTGTTGTTATTAATTAAATATGTATAGGCCCATTCATTGAAGTTTTTTTCATTTAGATTCTTTTCATTATTTAATTTTTTAATTTTGGTGATAAAATTTTTTTGAGAATCTTTGATTCTTGTCGAGAATCTATGAGAGATTATGATATTTTCACTCATAATTAAATGATTTATTTGCATATATGGATTGTTGTTAATATAAAATTTTGGATCGCCATTTTTATTCATGTTCTTAATATAATTAAAAGTAAAGCTACAGAGCCTTTTGTCATTTTTAATTGCATGTAAATGATTTAATGATATTGAGAATTCTTTTCTTCGTTTTACATTTATAAATACTCTTTCTATTCTGCAAATTATTCTTAGATCTTTTAATTTTTCGACCACTTCATTTCTGAGTTCTTTGAACTCCTGATAACGCTCAATTTTTAATATATCTCTTGGATCATGTTTTACATTTCTATTTCTTATCCTATTTGTACTCCATCTTCTTGCGTGAAAGAATACTGCCTCATCATAAATCAAGAATAAGTCTTCTTCAGAAAATTGCTTTAATCCATTTGTAATAGCTTCATCTACAGTCATCTCATTTCTAGTATCGGAAATTATCATAGTCGAATTCTTATCATAATCATGAGGAGATACTATAGAGATTTTTGATGATATTTTATAGAGATTTTTAATAGTGATTTATAGAGATATTTGAGTAACCAATATTTTTATGTAAGTCCTGTTAGTTGTAGCTATATAGATGGAATTGTGGTCATACATAAGAGTATGAAGTATCAATTATGAAAGTTTTTTTTTACAACGATTGCAATTGATTTGAACTAATCACGCACTCGTTGGAAATCAGCATGAATAAAGTCAATTCAAGTCAGCAAAACTCTCAGCAGTTTCGTGTGCTACGTATTAAAGAAGTCATCCATTTGGTCGGTTTGTCACGATCAGCAATCTATGATCGCATCAATCCGAAGTCTCCTCGCTATGATGAAAGTTTCCCTAAGCCACTTAAGCTCGGAATGAACAGTCGAAACATTGCAGTAGGTTGGTTAGAAAGAGATTTGATTCAATGGATGATGAAATGTGTTGAAAGTAATAATTAATGGATAGGTGGGTTTATCCCACCTTTATTTATGCCTAAAAATTAGGTTTATTTCTAAAATTATCTGTCAAACGTATATCCTGTTCTAACGGATAATAATTGCTTGATATTGTTTTAAAATAGTTATTGTTCTGAGTCTATATCTAAAGGTTTGATTGTTTTTTAGCTCAGGTTATTAATATTATTTACTTTCAATTTATTTATTCTAAATACTTGAATCTATATTTATTGTATTGATCTATTTAAATCTATCTGGTAGTTGGTGTGTTTACTGTAGCAGTGTGCTGTTTTGATTTAAGCCAATAATTACATCATCTGTTTTCCTATGTCTAAATAGTGTAGGAAATAAAGATGGTAAATCCAGTAAATGAATCAAAAGTCTTAATTGAGATTGAGTGTTTTGTTGAGGATGTTATTGCTAAAAGATCTCAGCCAAGAAAATTCTATAGCAAGTTAACTCAGTTATTGATTGAGTTTGATGCAATCTATCATTCTGAGTTTCATTATTCCGCATTAATCGCTGCATTTATTGAATTACTGCTTGATATGGAAAATTATCTCTATTGTCAAAAACAGTTGTTGAATCGATTATCTGAAATCTCATACGCCGATATTCAACGAGATTTTAAAAAGCATGATCGACGATATCAAAGACAATTACGTGATCATCGTTATAGTGAATCTCAGAATAGCGAACAACTAGTAAAACGAATGGAGCGGGTGAGTCAACGATATGCCCGTATTTTAGTGGTACGTATTGATCTGGCTTATCCCTTGAAGCATCAGCATTTGGTGAATATCCAAAAGTTGGATGATGATATGAGGGTGCTGAGAAGACGGATTCAGGATCAGGATAAAATCTTTAAGGGTTTAATTGAATCTGCTTGGGCATTAGAGCAAGGGGAAGACAAGGGTTATCACTGTCATCTATTACTGGTTTATAAGGGACATGAACGCTGTAAGGCTTATGGCATTGCTGATCAGGTTGGCAAGTTGTGGAAGCAGATCACAGGTGATTTAGGTTGTTATTTTAATTGCCATGAAACTGAATACCTTAGACAATTCTCTGAACGCAATATGCTTGGCATTGGTATGATTCATCGGAATAATCATGTTGAGGTGAATAATATGCTGAATACGGTGAAATATCTGGTTCGTCCTGAAAAGGAGCATCAGTATCTCCGAGTTAAAACCCGTAAACGAATGCGAACCTTTGGATAAATTAAAAAAGATTTCAGATCTACATTATCGACATGAAGATGGATGCACAACATCCAGTTTTTAAGGGCTGAGTCAACTGAGCCCTTTTTATTATTCATGGAGATTGCTTATGCAAATTATTTGTCCTTATTGTCATTCTGAACATGTACAACGGATGTTACATAACCCAGCGCAAGCTTCTGATGATTCAAGTCATCTACTGGGTACATCAGCAACCTTTGCCAGTATTGGTGCAGGCTTATCCAAAAGCTTGGGTGGTCAGATTCCAATTTCACCATGGATCGGGGGGATAGCAGGAGCGGTGATTGGTGGATTGTTTAGTGGACTATTGGATACACCACAACGAGCAGTACCACAGTTACCAATCAGTTATTTCCAATGTCAGTCTTGTCGACAGTTGTTTATGTAACGGCACAGTTTAAAAAAACCAATCAGCTTGATGACATGTATCTCAAAAGCTGATTGGTTTGTATTCTATGTACAGATGAGGGGATTGGATCTTATTTGGAGCGTAGTGCGATAAACCCAATGAAGAGGAGAATAATGATTCCCCCAATAAACTTACCGAAAGAGGGGAACATTATTGTAGGCCAAACTACACCTTGACCTAAATGATAGGCAAAGGATTTATAGCTTTGAGGCCCCCAAAAGTGTTGATATACAGTAAAAAGTAATCCAATACCCAAGTAGCAACCAATTAACCAAGATTTAATATTTGTATTCATTTTTTTCCTCCAAATGCATATTCAACAAGTAAGACAAACAGAAACAACAGGATCATCATTCCAATAAAGGGCAAGCCTAGGAAGCTGATGACAACGATGATGCAGATTAGTCCAGCAAGGAAACGCATACGCTACTCCTGCATACATTGCATGCTGCTTTGGATCATGTCTTGCTGAAAGCTTGTGGTTTGATTCATGGTGTAGAGATTGCTTTTGAGCCCATCCTCACCATATTTATTTTCCAGTTTTTGATAGATACAGCTACAGGTTGATCCATCAATGCCACCTGTCTTACAGCCATTCACAAACTGCCGTTCGGTTTTACTGGCACAGCCTGTGAGTAGCGATATGGCGAAAGTGATGGATACCATTGTTAAAGAGGCTTTCATGGTTTAACCCTTCGATCATTTTAAAAATAAGTTTTTTTGATTATTTATGATCGAGATAAAGCAATACTGCTAAACCTTGGGCAAATAACTTTTCGTCAGCTTTGGATTTACTACCCTTATAAAAAACGTCATAACCTGCTTCTGCTATGTCAACAGCGCGATCTGATTGTAAAGTAAAGCCTTTCCATAAGCCGTAAGCATCACCTTTTCTGGCATCAGCTTTAATATCGAATCCAGAGAGTCGGTAATTATTTGGAATAGACTGCCATTCCTTAGATAAGGCAGAGAAGACATTACATTGTTGATTACCTTTACAGCGCTGAATTTTAGGTGCGATGTTGGGATTGTTATAGATTTTTTGCATGCTATTGAGATCAGCATAGCTAGTGGAAGTGACTATTACAAAACTTGCAGCAATAAGAAGACGTAAGAGATTGTTCATCGATGACTCCTGTATGTATAAGAAGTCCTGCCGAATCACTGTCAATTGATTATGGTGGCAGAACGAAAAGGGGTTGACAGACTGGACATACAGAACCAGCACGCGCGGACGCGTCCCCCTCCCGTTCTACCGCAAAGAGGGACGAGAAGGTTTTTACGCATATGAAGAATACTCAGAAGAATAAACTCTGATGCGCTGTATGAAACGGTCTGTCAAAACCGACTGACCATGAGGGTCAGCAAGGCAAGGATAATATTGAGTGGGTGTTTAGTCAATTGCGAGTTTTTAAAAGTATTTGATTTTACTGAATTAGAAAAAATTTCAGCTATATATCATCTAAGTGAATCAAACGGTTCAAATTTATTTGATCGTCTTCATCTTTGGTCTGCTCCCTCAGCAGACCTTTTTTTATGCTCAAAATTTAATTTGGATGACAGCAATTTCACTCTTTTAAAAGGAAAATCATATGGCACATTTAGTTGAAACCATGGCATTCGTTGGACAAACTCCTTGGCATGGCTTAGGTAATGAACTTACCCCAAACCAACCCATCGAGGTTTGGGCACAACAGGCAGGCATGGATTGGCAGATTGAATCTTCGGATGTCAGTTATATGGCTGCAAATCACAAACAACAAAACCTGATCTTGCCTTATCAAGAGCAACGCGTCTTGTACCGCTCAGACACGCATGAGCCTTTATCGGTAGTGAGTCAACGCTTTCAGGAAGTGCAACCGATGGAAATATTACATTTCTATAAAGACCTGACCGAACAATCAGGCTTTGAACTGGAAACCGCAGGGGTGCTGAAAGGCGGTAAGAAATTCTGGGCATTGGCGAAAACAGGACAAACATCTGCTTTAAAAGGTAAGGATGTCAGTAATGGCTATATTTTATTGGCAACCGCCTGTGATGGCACACTGGCAACCACCGCTCAATTCACTTCTATTCGAGTTGTCTGCAACAATACTTTAGCCATTGCCCTCAAGGGACAGAATAATAGTGCAGGTGTGGTTAAAGTTCCGCATAGCACCAAGTTTGATGCTGAAAAGGTTAAACAACAGTTGGGTATTTCAGTACGTGCATGGGATGAACACAATTATGAAATGAAGCAACTGAGTCAGCGTAAAGTGACCCAGCAAGAAGCAGCAGCTTACTTTGATGCGGTATTTAACAACACTAACTTGAGTACAGCAGAACAGGATGAAAGCATTATTCAGTTCTATCGTAATGCAGCCACGCCGAATCAAACAAGCCCATCCAAAACAGACAATAAAACTGAACCGAATGGACGAGCCATGTCGAAAGTCATGACTATGTTTAACGGACATGGACGTGGTGCAGAACTCAGCTCAGCCAAAGATACGGCGTATGGATTACTGTGTGCCATTACGGAATTCACAGATCATGAGCATCGTGCAATGAGTACCGATCATCGACTCGATTCCGCATGGTTTGGAGCAGGTGCAGCGATTAAACAACGAGGACTTGAACAAGCCCTGCGAATGGTGTCTTAAAACAATTTGACTTACTCAAATTATTTTCAGTTTTATTTAAGCTAAGCCAATTAATTTAAACATACGGTAAAGCCGTAACAAGCATTGCAATTCTCATTTCGCCACATCATCCCCGATGTGGCTTTTTTTATGCCCGAAATTCAGCTTTTACGCTTTTACCGCTACAGGAATATTGCTAATGAATACGAATACTCAGATTCAGAACACTTTAAATCATCCACCACTACAACCTTATTCACCAAACCTGAATCCATCCACCCAAAACTCACTGACCCAGCAGGTTGAAGTCGGAACTCGGACTAAACGTGATCGACCAAATAAACAGCCACGAAAAACCAAAGCTCCAGTCGCCAAACGTCTCGCTAACACCAAGCAGATGAATTATCAGCAATGGCTCGAAGTCCGAAAACAGGGCATTGGTAGCAGTGATGCCGCTACCGCATGTGGACTGAATCCGTATATGTCGATGCTGGAACTGTGGATGATCAAAACAGGACGGATGCAACAAAACATTGAGGACGAAAGTGCAGGCTATGCACCTTTATATTGGGGGAAACAACTCGAACCCTTGGTCGCTGAATACTACAGCATGCACACCAATCACAAAGTGCGTCGAGTCAATGCTGTGCTACAACATCCTGATGCAGATAAACACTTTATGCTCGCCAATTTGGATTATGCCGTGGTGGGCAGTGAAGAAGTTCAAATATTAGAATGCAAAACCGTAGGAGAATATGGCTCAAAACTCTGGCGAGATGGTGTACCACTTTATGTATTGTGTCAGGTACAACATCAACTGGCAGTGACAGGTAAACAAGCCGCGCATATCTGTGCCTTAGTTTGTGGGCATGAAACCAAAATCTATAAAGTGACGCGTAATGAAACCGTAATTCAGCACATCATTAATGCCGAACGTCACTTTTGGCAATGTGTGGAATCAGATATTCCACCGAGTGTAGATGCCTCTGACTCAGCAGCCAAAGCCCTGCAGCAGCTTTACCCAGAACAGATTCCATTACAGGTAGAAGATCTCAGCCAAAATGAACAAGCCAATTATCTATTTAACCAACTGTTAGAAGAGCGACATAAGGTTGAACAACACCAACAGTATTTTGATGAACTCAAACATCAACTACAAATGATGATGAAAGATGCAGAGAGAGCGGTATTTACAGGTGGATCAGTCACTTGGAAAAAGTCTCAAGACTCGGTCAGCCTAGACAGTAAATCCTTACTGAAAGAGCATCCTGAATACCTACAGCAGTTCCCTCAAACTAAAGCAGGAACGCGAAGATTTCAAATCTACCCGAATGGTGGATAAGGAAGAAACGCATATCCACCATTTATTTCCTAACTACGTATCAAATCAATCAATATCAAAAAATCACTGATCCCATGCCTCAATAGGTATGGGATTTTTTATGCGCAAAATTTTATTTACCCAAATTTAAACATCACTATAGAGGAAATTACCATGATTAAAGGTCTAGCTATTACCCCACCTGTACTCGGTCGGATCAGCATCGGCAAGATCGTTGAGAAAAATGGCAAACGACTGCCTGAAAAGGATGATCAGTTTACCATTACCAGCCAAATCCAAAACAAGGATGGCTGGGTCAAACATCCACTGGATGAACAACTACGTGCCAAAGCACCGAATCAAAACCAAAAACTTAGAAGCATACCTGTACGAATGATCTTTAATGATCCTGAATTGAATCTACGCGCAGAGTATAGTCTATTTGACCGCCAAACTGGACGTTTAATCTGTTCAGGTAATGGAGAAAGCTGTCAACGCCTTGGACAAAATGGGGTTGAACAACATCCATGTCCATCCCCTGATTTATGTCCATTGGCACAAGGTGGGCTGTGTAAACCCTACGGACGGCTGTATGTCAATCTAGATGAATCGGATGAGTTTGGTACATTCATCTTTAGAACTACAGGCTTTAACAGTATTCGGACACTGGCAGCACGGTTGAATTATTACCATGCTGCATCGGGTGACTTACTTTCCTGCCTGCCATTACAACTCACTCTAAGAGGTAAGAGCACCACGCAAAGTTATCGTACCCCGATTTACTACGTTGATTTAACCTTACGTGATGGCATCAATCTACAAGATGCGATTAGTTCAGCCAAACAGATTGAGGAACAGAGCAAGGCAGCAGGGTTTTATCAAGAAGCATTAGACCATGTGGCACGGCAAGGTTATGGCAACGCAAGTTTTGAAGTGGGAAGTGAAGAGGGTTTGGATATTGTTGAGGAGTTTTACACGGATGAATCAAGATCAGAACAGCATCAGCAAACACATGACCTGAACTATGTTCAGGACATTCAGAAAGGGTTACAGCAGTCGGTTCAGGCTTTGAATTGAAAAAACAAAAGGTTTGAAATCAAAATTTAGATTTGAGGTTGTTAAAAGAGAGCTAAAGGCTCTCTTTTCTTGACTACTTTATTTTTTTGTATGCAGCCATACTAAATACAAAGCTGTAATGATTAACCAAGGAATAAGCGCGATATTCATTGCCTTCCATCCGATCATATCCAGTAATGCCCCAGCACTAAATGAACAGATTAACCCCACTACAAAAACAGTCATATCATTAATGGCTTGTGCTTTAGCTTTTTCTTCATGGGTATAAGTGCCTGTCAGTAATGAGGTACTGCCAATAAATAGGAAATTCCATCCTACACCTAATAAAATTAGGGAAACGGCAAATGAATGAAACTGTAAGCCAGACAAGGCAAATACAATATAACAGGCAAAAAACAAAACACCTGCAAACATGATTTTTAGCACACCAAAACGGGCAATCAAGTTGCCTGTAAAGAACGATGGTAGGAACATACCCAGTACATGCAGTTGAATTACTGTAGTGATAGCACCTAATTCATGGTGTGAATGGCGCATGGCAATTGGAGTTGCTGTCATACCTAAGATCATGATGCCATAACCTGTGATTGCGCCAAGCAAAGCGACTAAATATGTTGGCTGGAATACAATTTGATTCCAAGGTCGTCCAGCACTAAAACTAGTTTTGGCTTCTATCTGATCAGGAATATGCAATCTAGATAGAATTACCATTGCGATTAGGGAAACAATAGTAATAATCAGGAAAGAGCCTATATATTCCAGACGATTGAATATTGGCCCACCAAACCGAGCCAAAACTGGCCCAATCAAGGCAGCAACTACACCACCTGCCATAACAAAGGAAATAGCACGGGAACGGAAGGCATCATCTGCCACTTCACTGGCGGCAAAACGATAAAACTGGGCAAAGGATTGATAAGCACCGACACAGAATGTGCCTAATGCCAATAAATATAGCGAACTATAGAGAATACCAATCGCTGCAATGATGCCACCTAAAATTCCTAATAAAGCACCGCATAAAAAACCATTACGTCTACCTACCTTTGCCATCCACATGGACGCAGGGAACATCATCATGGCCGTACCTAGGAACATTGAGGCTATTGGTAGTGTGGCAAGGGTTGGTGTATTGGCAATATTTGCGCCTGCCAAACCACCAATGGTCATTACCATCACGGAAACGGTCTGGAATAAAGATTGTGAACTCGCCAGAATTAAAACTTGACGGTGCATGGTATTTTGCAACATAAGGGCGAAAACCTAAATTTTGGTGAATAAGTGATTAAGGAGAATTTGGGGATACAGTCAATACAACCCGAAACTGTGCCTGACCTGACTTCATTCGTAGATAAGCCTGCTGTGCCTGTTCCAGTGGGAACGTTTCAATCATTGCTCGTACATCAGTCAAAACGCTGAAGTCCAGTGTCTTTTCAATTTCGTAAGGTGTACCCGTAATTGAACCCTGAACACTTCGTTCAGCACCCACCAATAATGGTGATGGAATGACTAAAGGTTCTTTGCCCACACCAACCACCACTAACTTGCCACGAGGAGCAAGACCTGCAAATAATGTTGATGACACTTCGCCATTGGTAATCGTGGTTAAAATGACTTGAGCTTTACCAAGCCGTTGCAGCCTTTCAACGGCATTTTCCTGCTCGGTATCAATATAAATATGTGCGCCTAAAGTTTTGACCTGTTCAGCAATCTCCTGTCCACGTCCAATAGCGACCACTTTAAAACCCATGCGTTTGGCATATTGAATTGCCAGATGGCCTAACCCCCCAATTCCGAGAATTGCGATCAAGTCACCAGCTTGTGCCCCTGAATTTTTTAAGGCATTAAAAGTGGCAATCCCAGCGCATAACAAAGGTGCAGCTTCAACTGAACTTAGTTCATCAGGAATGGCCACTAATCCTGTTTCTTTGGCAAGCATCATTTCTGCATAGCCACCGTCATGGTTACTCCCCATAACAGGTTGATCATTGCAAAGATTAAATAAGCCCTGACGACATTCAGGGCAGTGATTGCAGTGTCCACCTAAGCGACTGAACCCGACACGCTGACCAATTTTCCAATAGGATAAGGAATTAGCAATCGCAACAATCCGCCCCACCACTTCATGACCTGGCACACGGGGATATTGAAAATCAGGATTGCTACTTTCGACTGTGGTGGCATCTGCACCACAGATACCACATGCTTCCACCGCAATCAGAACTTCACCTGCCTGTGGTGTGGGAATAATTCGTTCAACCATTTCTAGTTTGCCAAACTGGCTCACCTGTACGGCTTTATAGGTCTTTTGCATAAATGTGCCTATCTGATTTTATAAGAGTTGTTGAATACGCTGAACACCCTCTTGGGCAGCATCAATTGCCCCTGCCAAATAACCTGAATAATGCTGTGACCATTCACTGGCAATTCCAATGATACGGTTATGCCAAATCTGGTCACTCGGTGTATTTTCAGGTGCTACTCCATGAGAGACAGCAGTGTTTTTCCAGTCTTCTTCAGTGGCTGTAAAATTGTCTGCTGACCAGTCTTTGATATATTCATATTTGGGGGTTGCAGCTTCTGAACCAAACAGACGGACCAGTTGTGCCCGACAATGTGCCATCAAGTCTGCTTCACTGACTTTTTGGCGAACGTTTGCAGGAATACCGAGAAAACCAAATAACGCAGCATGACCACTGGACGTAGACGCATCGTGAATTTCACCCATAGGGCCAACATGGCTACTGGCTTGACCAGACAAGCCTTGTTTTCTCCAAAAAGCTTCAGGATAAACCGCAACATACTTGGCATGAGGGGCCATCCATGTTGCAGTGTGTTTCCACTGGTTCCGTAGTGCAGTGGGCAAGGCTGGAGTGAATACAATGTGTTGAGCAGTCAGGCGAGGGGCAAGTGCAATGAGGACATAATCTGCTTTAATAATTGTTTCTTCACCTGTCTGATTCTGGGTGGTTAAATGAAGGGGTACTTGTTCTTGTTGAGTAATATGAGTGACCTGTTGTTGAGTCAGAATTTTTTGTGCAGGAATTTGTTGGGCTAAGCCATGAATCAGGCTGCTCATTCCCCCCTCAAGGCGAATCGAGGGTGTCGATGCCCAAGGACTTGATAACTGTACAGGGGGGATGCCTCTTTGCTTTTCAAAGACCAACTTTCCTTTTTCAAACTGTTCGGAAAACGGCAATCCTAGTTGATGTACCAGTTGCATCAGATCAGGATTGAGTTCGGGCCAGATCCATGTTGCGCCTAAATCAAATCCTTGCTCTGAATAGACACGGCCACCTAAACGATCTCTTGCTTCAAGCACAACATAGTCTGTGATTTTGGCTTGTTCCAGTAAATAGGCAGCATATAAACCACTTAAACCTGCACCAATAATGGCAATCTTGGCCTGTATCATGTTTGTTGCTCCATAAAGTTTTGGGCAGATAGAAGATGGCCTGTTTTTACATACAGCATTGCACCCATTTCACTTGCATAAAAACTATGGCTACTTTGGATGGGTAAACGAATCCATGAACCTGTGGGATAACACTCCCCATTTGCAATCAATTCACCTTGTACAATCAAAAGCTCCATCCCATTTAAACTATGTTCATCAAAGCTTTGGTGTGGTTTAAGTTTTTCAAGATAAGTATGTTCTTCATGGGAAAGGTATAAGGGACAAATCAGACGCTGACCAAGTGTTTGCCAGTTTTTGGAATCCTGAGTATTGATACGCACAGTCTCAGTATTAGTCTTGGACATTTGCATGAGTTTGACAAAAATTAATGTCCCATCCTCACTGGATGGAGTATGTTTTGAATCATCTGGATTGCGTAGATACCAGCCTGCTGGATAATGCTGATCACCATTTTCAGTGAAAGTTCCCGAAAGCACCAAAATTTCTTCACCCAATGGATGTTGATGCTCTGGAAAAATGGTCTGTGGCGCATAACGAACCAGACTGGTGGCACGTGCAGTTTCGTCTCCAATTCGATCCAGCATAACTCGTTCAACTTCACCACGAGGAGATTTGACCCATTGATAATCGTTGGGCTTAATCACTGCCATCTGTGAAAAATCAGCGTTAATCAACATGCTCTATCTCATCCATTCAAAAAGGCAAATATCCTATTGACCTAATACAGATCAATAGGAGGAAGAATTTAAAAAAGTTATTGCTGACTTACGCTATCTACCGCTTCTAAAACACGGGCTGAATAAGTCAGGGCTGCACCAGCATTTAATGCAATTGCTACAGATAGAGCTTCTGCAATTTCCTCACGGCTTACACCTAGTTCAATCGCTTTTTTAGAATGAACGGCAATACATCCATCACAGCGTGTTGTCACAGCAACTGCCAGAGCAATCAATTCATGAGTTTTGGCATCTAGTTTACCAATTTTGCTCGTACCAGCTTCCATTGAGGAGAGGCCACGCATGGTGTCTGGTGCTAATTTTGCATAATCAGCCACATGCTTAAGCAGAGAATCACGGTAGTTATTCCAGTCTTGCATATTAGAATCTCTATTTGCTTTATTAAGTTAAACAATTGTGTTACCTCTCAATAAGTTCACGGTGGTAACACTTGTTTTAGCCTTGTTAGAAAGACATCTTAATGTCCTGCCATCACACCGCCATCCACAGGAAGAATAGTTCCTGTAATCCATGCTGCATTGGTTGAAGCAAGGAATAAAATAGCTTCTGCAACATCGGCAGGTTGACCGTTACGACCTAATGGATGGAACGAGTTAAAAGATGGAAGCGCTTCTTTCACTTGATCATCTGTCATAAAGGTGTTGTACACAGGTGTTTCTACTACAGCGGGAGCAACGGTATTAATACGGATATTCGCCTCTGCAAGTTCAATTGCTAAGTTATGAGTTAATGCATGTACACCAGCATTCGCAGCAGAATAGGCAGAAGATGGAGTTGCTTTAACTGCCTGTAATGCCCATAACGAACCTGTTTGAACAATTGCACCTCCACCACGTAACTGCATGGCTTTAGCAGCAGCCTGAGCCATAAAGAACTTGCCTTTTAAGATGATATCCAGAAACCCGTCATATTCTGATTCGGTGACTTCCAAAAATGGTTTAGGCGCAAAAATTCCAGCATTATTAATTAGGATATCAACCCCACCAAATTCTGCGGTGGTGAAATCAACAAGTTGTTGTGAAGTTGCTGGGGATGCAATGTCCGCAGCAAAATAACGGATATGTTCACCTGTGGCATCAATATCCTGAACAGCCTGTTTTAACTTATCTTCATTACGTCCAGTAATGACAACATTTGCACCCTCTTTCACCAAGCGAGTGGCAACCTCTTTACCAATACCTGAACCACCACCTGTTACAATCGCTACTTTCAAAGAAAATCTATTCATGACTATGCCATCCTCTATCAGTTTTGAATTTTGCCCTGACACATCTATTCAGTATGTCATTTGCATGGATTGATTTTATGATTCATATCTTATATAAACAAATGAGATAATCTTGTGATAATTGATAGAAAATCTTTAGAATGAAAACTCCTGTATATCTCAACGCATTAAGAGCCTTTGAGGCCAGTGCCAGACATCAAAGTTTTTCGGCTGCTGCTGATGAACTGAATGTTACCCCTGCGGCAGTAGGACAACTGGTTAAAAGTCTGGAGGACTATCTGGGCATGACCTTGTTTCAGAGAAGTACAGGGGGAAAAGCCAGATTAGTGGCAACTGAAGCTGCATTGCTGGCATTACCTGATATTCGTGCAGGATTCGACAGGCTGATACTTGGACTGGAAAAATTACAGGCTCAAACCTCAACAGGGGTTTTAACCGTTGCCATTAGTCCAGCCTTTGCAGCGAAATGGCTACTACCAAGAATTGATACCTTTCAACAGGCCTATCCTGATATTGATATTCGATTAGATACTAATTTAAAGCCTGTAGATTTTGGTCGTTATGGTATTGATATTGCGGTGCGATATGGGCAAGGCAACTGGTCAGGATTGGTTGCAGAGAAGTTAATGGATGAAGAGGTATTTCCAGTCTGTTCACCAATGTTTTATCAGAAGTATCAGCAACAATTACAAGACCCTAAGAATTTATTAAATCTACCATTAATCCACGATTTAACAATGGATTCCCATTCAGGGTTTACCACTTGGGATACATGGTTACAGTACAATCAGATTAGCAATGAACCCACTCAACGAGGTTTAAAAATCAATAATTCTGCTGCGGTATTACAGGCAGCTATAGACGGACATGGAGTGGCATTGGCCAGAAGTGTCATGGCAGCAGATGATTTAAAAACGGGGCGTTTACTTCGTTTATATCCAGAAATGAAATGCTCTTCCACATTGGCTTATTACATGGTGTATCGGGAAGAATGCCGCAATATGCCGAAGCTTCAGGTCTTTCGGAGGTGGTTATTTGAACAAGCCTAAATTAGAAAGATATCTTTTAATAAATCAGTGTATTATGTTGATTGAGACTTTTAATCCATGAAATGAAAATGGCCCATGCCTCGAATTGTTTAGCACATATAAGAATGGGGCTTTTGTCTAAGGTAAAACTATCACACCTTGTCAGCAGCATAAATTTAAAAAAGACTCCTCCGATTAAATGAAGAGTCTCTTATCAAAATTTCTTCTTTAAACTTTTAGTGTATCCACATTCTGAATAACGGTTACAAGCCATAAAGTCACCATATGGTCCTGTTCTTTTCCACATACGTCCCTGATTACATTTCGGACATCGCCATTTGTCCGGAACATCATGGTTAATGGACATACTTTCATCTTGGGGTATATGGATAAACTCCTTAAAAATAGAATCTTTAGTAACTTCCTCAAGGAAAACTGAATTGCGTTCGCCAATTAAATAAACTTTTTCTTTTGCACGAGTCAGGGCAACGTAAAACAGACGGCGCTCTTCAGCATAGGCATGTGTTTCTGGTTGTGGCAAGACTAAGTTGATAAGAGGGTCATCTTCTTTTTCAGAAGGGAATGCACTATTGCCAGTATTTAAGCCTAAAAGAATCACATAGTCTGCTTGTAGGCCTTTAGATGAGTGGATGGTTTTGAACTCAATGCTGCAATTTCTAAGAAAGGGCAAAATGCTGTCCAGATTTGGTTTGTGATGTTTGTAGCGTCCTAAAATATAAATCGATTTCTTCTTACCTGAACCTGTATTAGCATTATTTATTTCCATAATGGTTTTAAACAGATACTCATGAATTTCCTGAGTCTTTGTTAAAAAGTTTATTTCAACCACTTTACTGCTAGTCTTATCAACAGCACTGACCACTTTTTGAAGCTGAGATTCATTTTTTTGGATGAAGCCACTGGCGACATTGGCAATACCCTGATTGGAACGGAATGTCAGGGTAAGCTGAGTCTGCTTGGTATAACCAAAGAATTCTTGGAAATTAGTGAATATACTGATATCCGAGCCTGCAAATCGGTATATGGCTTGCCAGTCGTCCCCAACACAAAACAGCTTTGCTTCAGGCACTTGTTTCAATAAGGACAGAATCAGTCTGGCCCTAGCTTGTGATGTATCCTGAAACTCATCCACGATAATAAGTTTGAAAGGGCTTTTATATCTGTTCTCATTGATTAACTGAGCAGATTCAAGCAGTAGGTCATCAAAGTCATGTTCTTTACTGGTTTTTAATAACTGATCGTAGCGTTGGTAAACTTTGGAAAATAGCTGTAAAAAAAGACTCTCTCGTTGGCTAAGTGATGGTTTGGCCAATAGGCTGGCAATGTTGGCTTGATTAGATTTGTAATGGCTTAAAAAACTGACATAAAGTTCATTGGCATCATGTTCATAGATAGACTGTGCTTTAACGTTGATCTCGGCAAGGCTACGTGGCTTAAAAGTTTGTCCCCTTGATTTAAGCTCTTGTTCCAACTTCTTAAAGATGGAACCTGTAATAAACTCATGAAAGGTTGTAGTAATTAAATCCGTCTTATATTGTTGATGGATTCCTGATTTCCATTTCATGTCTTCGAGATACTTTTGCCCAAAATGCGCAGGCGGTTTGCCATGCTGGTCTACAGCATAGTGTTCCAGATACAGGTTTATTTCAGGTAAGTAAAAGTCAGGCTTATATTGACGATGGTGTTCATTCGCTGTGTCATGCTCGTAGTTTCTTTCGTACTGGTAGGGTACCCCCTGACTGTATAACCAGTTTGCTATCGCTTTTTCACCATGTGATTTAACGATTTCTCCCTGATAGGTTTCAAAGCCATCCTTGAACCTGTCAAATGAACGTCTGCGTGCCTTTTCCCATTCACTTTGAGTTTTAAATGCAAATGGTGATAAGGGTGGTCTTAGGTAGGCTGTCTTAAATAAAAGATATTTTGCCTGAAAGTCTGGATCTGTTTCGATCAGTTGTTGAATAATCTTATTCAGCAGGGACTGAGGTTTTCCTGCATCATTGGAAACAGATGGGCTTTTTCCTGTGGCCTTACCAATCACCTTCACACCAAACTTATGGAAATTAAGTGCTTCAACACGAGTATTAAACTGGGCGAGAATGTCTTTTAATCGAAAGTTTATACGTTCACTGAGTTCATCGCCCGCATTTTTATTAAATGCGAGAACCAGAATCTCTTCAGGATTGTAGAGTCCAGTTAATAGGGCATAGCCCACCTTTCCAACAATCGTGGATGTTTTGCCTGAACCAGCCGCAGCAACCAATAAGTTGCGGTCTTCAAAGATAATCGAAGAAATGCGCTGTTCGTCGGTTAGGGGCGTACTTTCCACCTGATCAAAGAACTGCTTAAATACCTTTAACTCACTTTCAACAAAACGCTTATTCTTTGCGTCGATGGCATAGTTTCCCTCAACTGGCAATTCAATAAACTGTCGCAATTGCTCAAACAGGTTCTGTAGAGGTGGCTCAAATGCAAAAGAACTATCCCTTTGAATCAGACTGTTAAATTGTTCAATAGAGACTTTTGACTTTTGTGATAAATCTGACCTAAACAGCTTGCTGAGGCGATGGGAGAGGTAAATATTTTGCTGGATAAAATTGTGATATTTCAGTAAGTACGGTTTTAAGGTTCCTTTGATCTTTTCAGAGTTTCTTTTATTTCTCAGGAATTCCGCATCATTGCGGATTTCAGCTTGAAACTGTTCAGCCTGTGTGTTGAACATGCCCTTGAATTGAAAGTTTTGATCGACGGTCTTGAGCGTTAAAGATGACCATATCCAGCCTTTTTGGATATGTGCTTCCAATACCTGTTCAGGATTTAGCTTTACAGTTTTGGTATCCAGTTCAAGTACCAGCTCAGGAAATGTATAGTTGATTCGCCATTTGCTGGAGTCTGCAAAAATGAAGCTGAGTAAACTTGGTCGGATATTCATATCGCCCTAAAATTAAAATGATTTTTTAATAATTCAAAATTTGTAATTGGTTAGAAAGTCTATAGAAATTTTACTTAGTTGTTTTATTCCTTTTGCAACTACTCCTTGAATGTTTCATTTAATGCTTGCTGTACGGCATCCACTCGTGACTTACATGCCTTGTAGGCAGTCATTGACTCTTCCACAATCTTCATTAGGTTGTCGATGTCTGGTTCTTCCTGAGATTCTAGTAGGGCAGCATTCTTTTTTAACAGTTCATAACCCTCTTTAAAGCTTAACTCATTTTTACTCATAATTTATCACCTCACTTACGCTGGCATGAATATAGCCATCCTGCATCTCGATTGAAACACTTGAACCGACCTGTCGTATAGATCGGATTGCCTTGTTTTGACTCCGTACAATAGCATAACCTTTGGCAAGCACATTCTTAGGATTCTGCAACAACGTTTCACGCATTAAGGACTCAACCTGTGTGGAGGCAAGCTTAAGCTGCTGCTGGGCAAAATATTGTGTTGTTGACTTAACCAAATCAAGATTTCTATTAGCTGTATTGATCCGATTCTGAGCATGAGTCTTGATGGTATTCATCAACTGATCATTCTGGCACTGATACGCTGTGATTTGATGCTGTGACACCAGCTTGATGGTTTGTAAATAATCCATCACATCTTGAGACCGTTCTGAGAGAACATTGCGAATACCTGCAATCACTTTACTTGGTGTGTCAAAAGAACGATGGGCGATTTCATCCAGAATGGTTCGATCTTTTTCATGACCAATGCCCACCCAAATCGGCACTTTCCGTTTGCATAGCAGGGCAGCGAGATCATAGTCGTTTAAATAGGCTAGATCATTCACTGCACCACCACCACGAATAATCACAATAAGGTCAGGTGGAATAACATAATCTTTGGCCCACTGACGTAGTCCTGCACTTAAAGATTCCATTATACTATTTGCAGCAGTATTACCCTGAAAGGTGGCTGTATGGTAAACAAAGTGGCAAACACCAGCTTTATGCAAGGCATCAGCATCTTTCTTGAAGTCACCTAAGCCAGCAGCATTTTCTGGTGCAATGACCAGAACATTTTCAATATCAAAAGGGGCAGGAAGTGACTTGTTCAGATTTACCAAACCCTCAGAGCCTAGACGGGCCAGAATCTGTTGGTAGCGTTTGGCAATATCACCGAGTGTAAAGCTGGAGTCGATGTCCTCAATTTTGACTGAAAAGCCATATTGGGGATCAAAACGGGCTTTAATCCTAATCAGTACGTTTAAGTCTTTTGAAAGCTCAATGCCACTTTCACGTTCAAACTTAAGTACAATTTTTACGGCAGTGGATTTCCAGATCGTTGCCTTACAGCTTGCAATGACTTTATTTGTATCCTCTTCCTTTTCAGCTAATTCAAGATAGTAGTGTCCACCCTTGATACTCAGGTTACGTATTTCAGCTTTTACCCAAACAGGCTCATCAAAAGACAGACGAATGACTTCCTGTACAGTTGATAGATAGTCGCTGAGAGAGTATGGAAGTTTAGTCATTAGATAAACAAAAAAGGTGAAGAATTTTATATTAACAAAGTGAAAAGAGCTTGAATATTGTGCTTAGAGGTTTTTCAAGCGATGCATCTAAATCAGGACAACATCAGCATGAACTGAGCCATGTTCAGGATATACAAGAAAGGTTGTAGGGGAGTGTGAGGGCGGTGAGTTAACAGATAAAATAAGAATTACTTTATTACTGTTAAGACATATTATTTAAAATTCGGTGAAAGTGTTTTTTATTTTCAGATATATATAATAAATATTACTGAGATTTCGGTTTTTCAAATTTTATGACCTAGAAGTAAACTCTAGGTCATATTTAAAATGCTAAAAAGTAATTTCTTAAGGTTTCCAGCTTAATTTATTTTCAGAGCAATTATTAATATATAAATCACGACTATTACTAGGTAAAATAGAATTACGTCTTAAAAAAGCTTCATGTATCCATTCCTGAACTTTTTTAGGATCAGTACTCCAATTATGAATCGAGGCAAATCCACAATTTAAATTGTCATATAACCTCGGAGGGATAGTATACCTGTTATATTTTGAGATATCTTCTCTAGGATAACTTGGTAAAATTATTCCAAGCAAACCAGAGCGAGAGTTATTTTTTGTACTTCGAATACTCGATGAAATCTCCCAATCTACATGCTTACGCTTCCACGTTTCACTACCAATTAAAATAACAGTAACTGTTGAGTCAGATAAATATTCATCACGAATTTTTTGTCTTATTGTTTCAGTCTTTAAATTAATATCAATGTCACCTATCTGAACTGATTTAGAAACAATAATATTGTGCTTATCAAAAAATAATCTTTCAAAGTTATCTCTGTATTTTTGATCATTAGCATGGTGATAGCTAACGAATACTTTATGTCTTTGAGTCATCAATTAGCTCCTTTATAATTTATTGAGAAGTTGAGATTACTGTTAATCCTTTTAGTATTAAATGAACAGCTTCATCTATAAAAGGAGTAAGCATTAATTTTTCGTACTCTTGTATAGTTAGTCCAGTATTATTAGTTAAAAGTTCTATATTAGTAGAATCAATTAGATTCTTAACTTCAATATAGTCTGCTCCAAATCCTCTATTTTTAGCAAGTTCCTGTAAACTTGTGTAACCTGCATTATTTTGAATTTGCCATTCTTCGGTTAATTCTGGTGCAAGTTCTTTATTTATAATTGAGGTCACAATTTTTTTTGTTAATCCGCCAAAACCACCTAATAAATAAATCGGCTTTTTCATTTTCATACAAATTATAAACTCTTCCAATACACCAGGCATCTTTCCTTTATAATCTGATGATTTACCAGAAGAAATTATTCTTAGGTCTGATTTTTTTATAGATAGTTCACGCATATTTGTTAAACTTCTAGACCAAATGTATAGGTTTTCAGAACAATTTGGTGGTAAAAAAACTTCTTTCTTTGGGGATACATCTTTTGGGGTATCGTACTCTTCAATATGTAAAATGCCGTGGTATTTGGCTTTGAAGCTCTTTACTTTAGAGTCTATAAAAAGAGGCCAAGCTAAATGATTTTCAACTCTTATTGAGTTGTCCATTATTCGATTTTGAATAATTAAAGCTTCATCAAGAATAAACTGTGTAAACCCATCTTCACGAAGGTCACCGCCATATATTAATTTATGTTTTCTAGCTAATAAGTGTCCTGCTAGAACTTGTGATAATCTCTTGAGTTCGTCAAGGTGTTGGTTATGAGTTTCGAACTGATCTTCTTTAAAATCTGAAATTGATATGCCAATTTTTTTTGTCGTATGTTTTTCTGAAAAAATTGACCATAAAGGGGTTACTGCTTGTATTTTATTTAGCACATCTCCTGTAGGTGAGGTACTTTCAAAATGGTTAATCCAGTTAATTTCTTCTGGATAAACAGGAGGTTCGGGATAACAAATATTAAGTATCTCTAGTTGTTCAGTTTCATTTCTATCTTTTAACAAGTTTATTATTTGATTAACCTCGGGGGGACGCGCAAAGATAACTGAATTTTTTGGTATCCAACCTTGTATTTTATAGTATTCTAAAAGACTTTTTGAATAGTTAAATCTAATAGTTTCTAATAGCGTGGCAATTAGAATTCTTAGAATTTCTTTGTTCCTAATATTCAAATCGTGTGAAACATGAATATTAGGAATATTTACAGCCGCAGGAAAAATCCGATCCTCATAGTGCTCAAGAGTATTTACAAAAATAATTGGCCTTCTTTCCTCTTTCGCCATGAGTATCTCTCTCTGGCACCAGTAACGAGATGAATATTTATCACTACCTATTGCAATTACAGTTGATTCCTTGAGATTTACTGTAATCTCTTCATCGAAATTAAAGCAGGGAGCTATATCCGTAGCATCAAAGAATCTTTGTATTGAGGTATTATCAATAAAGTTCTTAATTTCCATTGCAAGACCAACACCTTTTTCATCAGCTTTTGCATGGCTAAGAAATATTTTTAAAGATGCATCCTTACCCTTTATAATAGTTTTCTTCTCATTAAAACCTAATCGATAAATTTCATGAGATAGCATTAAAATGAAGTATTCTTGATAATCACTTAATGGCCAGCTATAGGCACGAACAAAGTTTTTGTTTAACAAGTTTCCTGTATTCGCATGTTTAAATGCAGTTTCATCTAATGCGACTGGAATAATCTCAAAATCTGAAGGAATTTTTTCAAAATATTCATTCCAGTTAGTACTTACCAAAGTATTTTCGCTCAAGAATAAAAACACCAAATTTTTTGCTGCCCATATCTTTAATGGATTTGGAACTGTATTTGTACTTCTGGAACTATACAGAAAAGTTGGTATGTTTAACTCTCGTGAAAATGGTCTATCAATATCTCTAGTTAGGTATTGTCTAAACTTACTAATATGTTGGAAATATATGGCATGATCATCTGGATGCCATATGAAATTTATTGCTAATGGAGGATTTGACTTAGAGTTCATTTTAAGTATTGAATATTTGAATATTTGCATTTTACACAAAAGGTGGCTTTTGTGTTTATCTAAATTGAATCTAATTATTATAAAGTTCAGGATCTTAAATGTAATATTAAAAACCTCTTTGTTTAAGAAGATTAAAATGTCTATCTTTAGTATGAATTATATCTTCTTTATAGGATTCTTATGTTAACTTAAGAAATGTTAGGTGTGCCTCTTAATTTGGCCAGTCCTGTGCTGTATCAGCATGGTGGTATATTGCTGAGTAATTTATAGACCTATGAGAGTTGAAATATGTCAAAAAAGAATATTTTTATAAGTCATGTGCATGAAGATGATGATGGACTTAAAAAAACAAAAGATTTGATGAAAACAAAAGGGTTTGATATCAGAGATTTTTCTATAAATTCAAACAAACCTAATAGTGCTAAAGCTGAAGACTATATTAAATACCAAATTTTAGCACCTAGGATAAGGCAATGTTCTATACTTATGGTTTATATAACTCCTAAAACTAAAGGGAGTCATTGGGTCAACTGGGAGATTGAGTATGCGCAGAAATTAGGCATCAGAATCGTAGGTGTTTGGGCGCATGGTCATCAAGGTTGTGATGTACCAGAACAATTAGAAAATTATGCTGATGCTATTGTTGGTTGGAATAGTGATTGTCTAGTTAAGGCTGTTAATGGTGAAAACACATTTGAAGGATATAATTCACCTGCTGTTGCCAGATATTTATGTGGTTAATTTATGAAAATTATTTCGTATGTCGTTAGACGTGACTATGGTTTTGCCCCCAATCCTTTTTTTGAATATTGTACTTTAGCTACATGTAAGCCTGATATCAGAAAAAGTGCTTCGGTGGGGGATTGGATTGTTGGGACAAGCTCTATTTCAACTGGAAGTTTAAATAAGTTGGTATTTGCAATGAAAGTTACAGAAAAATTAACTTTCAATGAGTACTGGTATGATGAAAGGTTTATGAATAAAAGACCTATTTTAAATCAGAGCAGGAAATCTCAGTATGGGGATAACATCTACCATAAGGAGGGTATAGAGTGGCTTCAACTACCATCGCACCATTCGGAAGAGGATGGTAGTTTTAATTATAAAAATATAGCTACTGATACTAAAACTGATAATGTTTTAATTAGTTCACATTTCTACTATTTCGGTGGTAATGCAGTTTCAATACCACCAGAGCTTTTGGGTATTGTAAAAAAAGGTCCAAGTTGTAAGTATGTTGATAATAGCTTGCATGATTATTTCTTGAATAATTTTATTAATAAATTTCCATTGGGCCTAAATGGATCCCCTTTTGCTTGGACAAAGCTACATCAAGAAAGAAATCTTCAGCTATTACTCTCATTTTAAGAGTCGGATAATTACTATAAGTAATGAGATAAAAGTAAAAATTAATAGTCCTGTCCGGACTAGTAGTTTCCCTTCGATAGCATTCACTTCTTTTTTAATTTCAATTATTTCCTTATTATATTTTTCTTTAAGTTCTTCAATATCTTTCTTTAGTTTAAAAGGTGAGAATATGTCACCAGTCATATCTGTAACTTTGTCACTAGAAATACTAGTTATCGGTTTATCTTTTTTTACATACTGATTATTTGCATAGTCTCCATTGAATATACCTTCTTGGTCTAAGTCTGCATACCAAATTAAGGCAAAAGGATTTCCCTTTTCAAGAACAACATCGCTCGGGCCTGCATTATAAACTGAAAAAGTCAGTTTTCCCTTCCAACCAGGATCGACATGGAAGCCTGAGACATTAATTAAACCTTTATATTTGTATTTTGCTTTAAATGATATAAAAGCTATATTCTGATAGGGAACATGTACTTCTTCTTCTGTGATCAGAAGAGCAAATTGTCCCTTAGGAATTATAAACTGTGGCTCTTCGACTGTAAGAGTTTTTTTTACTTTAATATCATTTTCAGAATTAGGAGTAATATAAACCTCAGTCCCAATAGTTAATACTAAAGAAGCGCAGTCTATTGCTGTATCAGGATGGGATGGAACTAAAGATTTCTTTTTACTATGTAGTTTGTTACCACTCCAGAACATTTCTAAACAACCTTATAACCATCTTTATAATTTCCATATTCTTCAAAATATTCGTGTCTATCCTCAACTTCGTACATTCTGTCTGCAATAAGCTGTTCAATGCCTTCAATATCATAAATGAAACAAAAAGTTATAAGAATTTCAAATATGTCAAGTACATATTTATTGAAATTTTGCCTAAATTCATGTTTTTCTACGTGATCTAATGATTCAACTGTTTTTAATATTTTGCTAGCAAGAATGCATAGATCCATGGCTAAATCTAGGCCGTAGCTTGCGCCTTCTTTTGTATATGACTTTCTGTTTAAATAATCTTGACCTATAGCATTTCTGAGTTCTTTAAGACTT
This sequence comes from Acinetobacter sp. AG1, assembly GCF_001005525.1. NCBI lineage: Bacteria > Pseudomonadati > Pseudomonadota > Gammaproteobacteria > Moraxellales > Moraxellaceae > Acinetobacter > Acinetobacter sp. AG1. Next base: position 24,750 of record NZ_LBMZ01000117.1, read on the forward strand.
GATAGCTGAAGATACTCTGGAGCTAAATGTTTACTTAGTCGATGTACGAAAATATTTGCATATGAGAAGTTGATAATTAAAGAGTCGATTACATACTTTTGAATTTTCACATTATCTATTTCTGGATTACGTATAACGTCAAGTATTTGACCACTATATTTTCCAATATGGGCAGCCATATGTTTTGCTTTGTTTTGCGTACTTAAAACCCAAACATCTTTATGATATCGGTCGTCATGAGACATTTGTTTTATTTCAAGTTCTTTGAGAATTTTTTGAGCTGACATATGCAAAAAACCAAACCTACTCTTAGCACACTCTATAAGATAGCATAAATTTTTAGGACTCTTTACATTTTGCGTTAGATTACTTGAGTTCTTAACAAGAACAGCATGTTTTTCGCAAAAAATGCACTCAGTATTTTTTTGTAGAAGATATACGCAAAGATATGGAAAGGAACTTAGAAGGAACCAAGTAGAAAAGAGAAAGAAAGCTAAGTAAATAATGAGAATGTAAATGTTTGATGATGCTGGGTAGAAAAATACTATAGAGACAGAGGCTAAGCTAAGAATGAAAGGAAATAAAACTCCTTTTTTAAGAATGTTCTTCTTTTTTTCTAAAATTTGCAAATAATTATTGCCTTCGATATCAGGTACTTTTACTAGGTTTTCTGTATAGTTAAAAAGATACATTACATAATTTATGTTGTGAATCTCACGTTTAAGACAGTAAGCAACAAACCTTCCACTAATGTTTGGAAGTTTAGCTATATTTTGTGCATATAATTCTCTTCCTTGAAGATTCTGGTTGAGATTGGATTTGGAGAATTTTGTTTTAAATTCTTTTAATAACTTTTCCTGTTCTAAAAGTTGATTTGACGAAATATTCGTATAGTAGCGCTTAAAAAGAAGCTGTATCCCAAAAGCTAGATAGCATAGTAAGGGGGATATAACGATGTAATTTATAAAAAAATAAAAAGATTCCTCAAGACTCATTTGTGGCTATATCCATTTCATGATAGGTTTTGTAAGTGAGAATTTTATACGATTTAGAAAGTAAAAATAACCACACATATTAAAGTTATTGATTTTAAATATATTTTTAGAAAAATCGCTTTTTTCTGACATATGTTGCTATTTTCTGGAGAGGATATCAGTAGGCATTATTTTATTTCAAAAACTGCGGTACAATAAGAAGTTTGTAAATTACATATTCCCATGAGGGTAAAATCGCCTGCGAGTATGTGATTTTAACCCTAATTTGAATTGAGCCGTAAGTTGTGATTCATAAAACGCAGCAAAGTAACCCTTCTTTAAAAGAGGAAGCGATCTATCCTAATTTTTTGAAAAAAATGGATATTTCTCCTGTTTATGAGACTTATTGGAATTTTGCTTGTAAAAGGCAGGATATTTACTTTAGTAGATTAAATAAACAAAGCATGCCATGGACTGATGATTCTGTGCTGAAAGTTCATAAATTCACAAATGCTTATCGTGCTGCAGATCGTGTGAGTCAATATTTAATAAAAAACGTAATTTATCGAGATGATCTACTTAATTCTGCAGAAGAAGTTTTTTTTAGAATTATGCTCTTTAAACTTTTTAACAAAATAGAAACTTGGGAACTTTTAGAAAAAAGTTTTGGGGCGATAACTTATAAGGATTTTAGCTTTCAAGCGTATGATCATATTCTACAGACTGCTATGGAAAATAAAGCTAGAATATATTCTGCAGCATATATTATGCCGCCAGGTGGTAACGCTTTTGGTTTTGCTAAAAAACATCAAAATCACCTGCAATTATTACAAAAAATGATGGATGACAAATTGGCTGGAAAGTTAGCCAAAATTAATAAAATGAAGGATGCATTCGAACTTATTAAAAGTTATCCAACTTTAGGGGACTTCCTAGCGTATCAATTTGTGACTGATATAAATTATAGTGAGCTTACAGACTTTTCAGAAATGGAGTTTGTTATACCTGGTCCTGGTGCCCGGGATGGTCTAAGAAAATGTTTCAGTGTTAAGTCCAATATTAATGAGCAAGATTTAATTAGATTTATGGCAAACCATCAAGAGCACGAGTTTGATAGGTTAGGGCTTGATTTTAAATCTTTATGGGGGCGACCTTTACAGCTTATTGATTGTCAGAACTTATTTTGTGAAGTTGATAAATATTCAAGAATAGTTCATCCAGAAATTTTAGGAATATCTGGTAGGACGCGTATTAAACAGAAGTATAGTTGTAGAGGTAATATAGATGCTCCATGGTTTCCGCCTAAGTGGAATATCAATGAGAAAATTGATCAGACTTTGATTACTTTATAATGACCAATTATTATAGATTAAAAGCACGTAGTTTAATTTTTTATTTTAGCGGTGAAAATTACTCCAAATTTACACCTTATGTTTTTTCTCTGAATGTAAAAATTTGATTTTATTGTTTTATTTTTGAGTATACGTCCAATCCTTTAAAGATGGATTTTTTCTTTAAGCACTCGTATCTCTTGCATAGTGAATAGTCTAGCATGATTGATTTTTGGACGTTTGGTAGGATCAATGTTTGCTAGTCCTTTCATAATGCAAGCTAGCATGATCATTCTGAGAGATGTAATTTCATTAGGAAATGCCCTCATTACCAGTTTTATTTATAGGCTCAGTCTCTCCAACTGTCAACAATGTCAGCCCAGTCTTGCATCATTTTCCGTCTTTGTTTTAGATGTTTAGAATGATTATAAGACGCTTTAGTTTTATTGGATTCGGCATGCGCTAATTGTTTCTCAATCCATGCTTCCTCATAATCCTTTTCATATAGTAAGGTTGATGCTGTGGCTCTAAAATCATGAGTAGTTACATCATTAAGACCGATATACTCCAACATGCTATTTAAAGTTGATGGTGAAAGCATCCCACTGCTCTTTTTGCTAAAAATAGCAGGGAACACAAGAATACCATCACCTGATATTTCATGCTGCTGTCGTAAAATTTTATATGCTTGATCTGAAATTGGTAGTACGTGGATTCTAGCTTTCTTCATCACTTCAATTGGAAATGTAATTAATCTTGATTCAAAGTCTACCCATGACCATTCCATCTTCCTGATTTCTACAGCGCGCAACATTGTGTAAAGGAGAATAAAGCCTGCATTTTTCACAGTTTGTGTGCCATTGTATTTAGGTAGGCTTGTTCTTGCTTTATATCGCTCTTCTTTCGTTAATGCTCTTGCATGATTGACACGAGGACGTTTAATTACATCACGTACTGCATAAGTAGGGTCATTCTCAGCACGAAGCGTTGCTATAGCATATCGAATAACACCACCCACGAATCTTCTGTTCTCAAGTGCCGCAGAAGCACCAGTAAATCTTCCATTTGATTCTTTTACAACACGATCTACAGTGTTATCAAGTATTTTAAGCACATCTGCTGCTGTTACATCGTTTACATTCTTCTTCCCAATCACAGGTGAAATATCTTTTTCTAAAGCAATATCAAACTTCTCTTGATATGTTTCAGACTTTGAACACATTCGTTTCAGTTTAAATTCAGTAGCAATTGAATCAAAAGTATTGGTTATTTCGACTAATGCTTGGGCTTTGATATTTTTTCGATCTTCAACAGGGTGTATGCCTTTTGCTAGCTTTGCTCTCATTTGTTCTTTTAAAGAACGAGCCTCGGCTAAACTAATAGCAGGGTATTCCCCCAAGCTCATTGATGATTCTTTGCCCTGAAAAACAAATTTAAATCGCCATACCTTAGTTCCAGTCGGTCTAATCTCTATATATAGTCGATCAGAGTCTAGTAGTCTATATAATTTCTCTTTGGGTTTCAGACTCTTAATTTTGACATCAGAAAGTTTTGTAGTAGCCATTGAAAGTATTTTGAATGAAATGTTACCCGTATTATTACCCGTTTTTATAAGGAATTAAAAGACACTAAAAAGAACTAATAAGAATAGTATTTATTTTATTTCAATTACTTATGATTTTTAAAAGAACTGTAAGGAATTATAAAAATCATTAACCATTATTATTTTTTACTACTGTTGCTTGCGCCATAATTCAAACTTCCACAATTACATATATTGTGCCGTAAAATGCAATCTTTTTCCATCGTTTAGCAATTTCGCGTTTAGAGCTAAATTTGTTAAAATATGTACCTTATCTCATTAACTAGAGTACAACGCATGTCTAAAACACGTGTGATTTATCCGGGGACTTTCGATCCAATTACCAACGGGCACGTTGATTTGGTTGCAAGAGCATCAAAAATGTTTGATGAAGTGGTTGTTGCAATTGCAATAGGTCATCATAAAAATCCAGTGTTTAGTTTAGAAGAGCGTGTAGAATTAGCAAAAGCTTCATTAAGCCATTTGTCCAATGTAGAGTTTGTTGGTTTTGATGGTTTATTGGTCAATTTCTTTCATGAACAACGTGCAACAGCGGTACTGCGTGGTTTAAGAGCAATTTCAGATTTTGAATATGAATTTCAGTTGGCAAATATGAACCGCCAACTTGATCCTCATTTCGAGTCAGTATTTTTAACCCCATCAGAGCAATATTCATTTATTTCATCAACATTGGTAAGAGAAATTGCTCGATTGAAAGGTGATGTGAATAAGTTTGTGCCCGCTGTTGTTGTTGAGGCATTTGAACGTAAACATCAGCAAGGTTGGTAGATGTCTCTTTATATTACTGATGAATGCATTAACTGTGATGTTTGTGAGCCAGTGTGCCCCAATGAAGCCATTTATATGGGGGAATTGATTTATGAAATTAACCCTGCACTTTGTACAGAGTGCATTGGGCATCATGATCAGCCACAGTGTCAGTTATTTTGTCCAGTTGATTGTATTCCGCTTGATCCTCAGCATGTCGAGTCACAAGATGAGTTGATGGCAAAATATAAAAAATTAACTGCAGAAAAAAATGCGAGCAATTAATTTCTAACTTTGATAATATGCGCCACGAAGTGGGCTGGACGGTCGCTGCTGTGGAGGTCTCCGTGACTGAAACAGGGGAGGAAAGTCCGGGCTTCATAGGGCAAGGTGCCAGGTAACGCCTGGGCGGCGAAAGTCGACGGCAAGTGCAGCAGAGAGTAGACCGCCTCATTCGTGAGGTAAGGGTGAAAGGGTGCGGTAAGAGCGCACCGCGTGTCTGGTAACAGTTCACGGCAAGGTAAACCCCACCAGAAGCAAGACCAAATAGGAATCCTGAGGCACGGCCCGTGCTGGATTCGGGTAGGTCGCTTGAGCGTATGAGTGATTGTACGCCTAGAGGAATGATCGTCCTCGACAGAACCCGGCTTATAGGCCCACTTCTCAAATTTTTTGAAATTGTGCTTGACGTGTGTATTGAAAGTTAAGATAATGCGCCCACAGTTTTCGGCTATGTAGCTCAGTTGGTTAGAGCACCGCACTCATAATGCGGGGGTCACAAGTTCAAGTCTCGTCATAGCCACCATTTTATAGACCACGCTCCTGCGTGGTCTTTTTTTATTTGAACTTTTTTTTAATTAATTTTTTTCTGTTTGAGAGAAGATTTGTTGAAAAGTAATCAAATAAAAATTAAAAGCACAAAAACTGTTCATATGTTTCATGTTTTCAATGTCATACACTTGACCTGTTGTATAGAACACTAGATAATGCGCACACAGTTTACGGCTATGTAGCTCAGTTGGTTAGAGCACCGCACTCATAATGCGGGGGTCACAAGTTCAAGTCTCGTCATAGCCACCATTTTATAGACCACGCTCCTGCGTGGTTTTTTTTATGTGCTTTTATTAGCTACCCAACTTATCAGGTATCAACTAAATATTATTTATAGATTTAAGGTAAAAAGAATAGCCATCAGGTTTTCTGATGGCTTTAATTGATTAGTTTTTAATGTGATTGAATTAGAAAATTAAAGAGATATATTGATTTAGTCTCAATATATCTCAGCAGAAAAATAAAAATTATAAATGCTTTTCAATCGTCGCTAGAGTTTGATGACTTTCATAAAAAGGTTTTACGATCATGGTGATAATAGGTTCTAATACACCATGTTCATCTAAGGCTACAACGACTTTAGGATAAAAACGTACAGCTTCATTTTGAAGATCTGATTCTTCAATTCCGATAGCAGCAAATACATCCTCTAAACTTTCGTCTTCATAAAAATCATAAAAGACTTTTACGCCGTATAGAATAAGATCTTGAATATAGGAAGACTGGCGTAGCTCTTTCCAGTATTCATAAATCATTACAAAGAATTCTTCAACATCCAGAGGTGTGACTTGTTTGGTGTATTCAGATAAAGGTTTAGCTTTATTATCTTCCCAAATATTACGCGCCAGACTTTCTAAGTCATCATTTGAAAGTAAGCTTAAATCGGCAAGTTGTTCTTGGATAAAGCGAGCAATACTTTCTTCGATTTTCTGTTCAATGCGTTGTTGTTGACGATGTGAAAAAGTCTTTAGTTTCTGCTGCCACTGATATTTGCTTTCAGAAATTTGTTCTTCGTCAGATTGTGAAAATAATTTTGGTAATTTATTTTGTAAAGTTGTGGTTGCAATATATTGGCATAATTGCTGAATTGAAGGACTTTCTTTCAAGAAGTGGTTTAAATAATGTCGAATATTTTCTAATTCGAGAAATTTAGATAACCACATTTCAAATTGGTGATCCGAAAAAACATCTTCTAAATGTGCTGAAGACTGCAAAGAAAAAACATGCAAGCGTTGAGCAATTTCACCAATAAACTCCAATAGTCCAGCACCAAGCTGCATTTCAAAGGCATAACGCTTAACAACTGCTTGGATTTGTTCAAGCTCTATCACTTCTTTCAGTTTGATATTTGGCGCATGTTGTAGAAACAACTGAATAAACTGCTGAAAGAACTCAGGAGAAAGCTGTGTAGTAAGCTGATTTTTATAAAATGCCACTTGCTCAAGCATAAGTGCTTGAGCAAGTAATTGTGACTTTTCAGAAACAATTTTTTCAGTCATTCGCGGTCCATCCATTGACGATAGGGTAGCGTCGTTCGCGACTGAAAGCACGTGAACTAATACGTGGGCCAATTGCACCTTGACGACGCTTGTATTCATTACGATCAACTAAGCGTATTACTTTTTCAACCACTTCAGCTTCGTAGCCTTTTGCAATAATATCTGCTTGGCTAAGATCTTCTTCGATATAAGCGTACAGAATTGCATCAAGTACATCATAAGCAGGTAAAGAATCTTGGTCTGTTTGATCAGGACGCAGCTCTGCTGAAGGTGGGCGAGTAATGACACGCTCAGGGATCACAGGTGTTTCACTTAATGTATTACGGTATTTTGCTAATTCAAAGACGATGGTTTTATAGACATCTTTTAATACAGAAAAGCCACCGACCATATCACCATACAATGTGCAATAACCGACTGAAATTTCAGACTTGTTACCTGTTGAAAGTACAAGGTTGCCAAACTTATTTGATAAACCCATGAGCAGCGTACCACGGGTACGCGCTTGTAAGTTTTCTTCCGTTGCATCCGCTGGTGTGTTGCCAAAGAACGGGAATAAGGTCTGCATGAAGCTATTTACGATTGGGTGAATCTCTGCAATACCAAAAGTTACACCCATACGACGTGCTTGTTCTGTTGCATCTTCTACACTCATTTGAGAGGTGTAAGTATAAGGCATCATCACGGCTTGTACTTTATCAGCACCAATCGCATCAACAGCAATAGCAAGTGTCAAGGCTGAATCGATTCCACCTGATAAGCCCAAGATCACACCTGGGAATCCTGAGCGTTGCACGTAGTCACGTGTTGCCATGACCAATGCTTGATAGATTTCGGCAAAAGTATCTAAAGTTGGGATGGCATTAGCAGTTTTAAACTGTTTTTGCTCTGCATCATATTCAGTCACATAAACAGATTCTTGAAAACTTGGTGCTTGTAATGCAAGTTCGCCATTTTTGTTACTAACAAAACTTGACCCATCAAAAATAAGATCGTCCTGTCCACCAACTTGATTGACATAAACAATATTCAGATTCAGTTGTTTTGCGAGTTCATTTAATGTTTGGATGCGATGCTGCGGTTTGCCAACTTCATACGGAGAAGCATTTAAGACAAGCACAGTTTCAACATTCAGTTGGCTAAGTTGTTTGACGGTATTCAGTGACCAAACATCTTCACAAATCAGCACACCAAACTTATGACCTAAATACTCAAAAACGAGATGTTGATGGCCATCTTGGAAATAACGTTTTTCGTCAAATACGCCATAATTTGGTAAGTTCTGTTTGTTGTATATTCCTAAAACTTGCCCATCTTTAATCACTGCGGCTGAGTTGTAACGGTGACCATCTTCAGTTTGATGTACGAAACCGAATACCATGACGATATCTTTTACTTCGCTTAATTGAGCGAACGCTTTTTGAGTGCGTTTTTGTAAATTTGGGCGAAGTAATAAGTCTTCAGCTGGGTAACCTAGCGTAGAAAGTTCAGGGAAGATGATCAGATCAGCCTGTTGTTGTTTCGCTAAATTTGCTTGCTCAACCATCTTTTGAGTATTTGCGTCAATATTGCCAATATGCGGAGAAAATTGAGCAAGGGCAATTTTAAAATTTTTCATTCAAACCTAATCCTAAGTCTTAACAAGTGCTGATATACAAGATTTTGATTTATATAAGTATAGTTTTAAAAACGTTTGTATATCATGGTGCTAAACATTCTGCATCTTAAAGAAAAATGACAAGTTCACTAATATATACTAAATGCACATTTTTCTGCGTAAAAATAACAAGTTTTTCTGTATAAAATACGAAGATCTATTGATCAATCTGTGTATTTGAAGTTATTCATATCAATCTATTGGGCAAAAATTTCAAAATTTAGTGCTTTTGTATAATTTTTCATTTCATCTTTTCATACTCTGGTGACAGATTAATTACAGCAAATACAGATTTTTTTATACGCTAGACTTATTCAATCACCGATAAAATTCGCAAAAAAGATTAATTTATTGAGTGGTTTGTTATTTTAAAAATAAATAAATTCAATGTCTTATGTTTTTGTGATTGTTTTTTATACCATTCGTCGGGTAAATCTATTTATTGCTTGAGTGTACATTTGTGCACTGCTATTATCCTAATTAATGTGAACATATGTACACTGTAATTTAAATCAAGTATGTGAGTAACATACAAAAAGAGGTAACGAATATGTCAGTTTTATTATTTTCTGTAGTTGCATTTGGTTTGGCTGTCGTTGTGGGTCGTATTGGTACCGTAATGTTCCAAGAGCAAGACAAACAAGCCTAATTGTAAATAAACATTTATTGATAATTGAAGAGGTAACGAATATGTCAGTTTTATTATTTCCTGTAGTTGCATTTGGTTTAGCTGTCGTTGTCGGTCGCATTGGTACTGTGATGTTTCAAGAGCAAGACAAATAAACTTTAGATTTAATCAGTCAGTTAAGAATTTCTTATATTCAAGAGGTTAGAGTGATGATGATTTCAACAATTTTATTTCCAGTAATTGCTTTTGGATTGGCAATTATTGTGGGGCGTATTGGTACAATTATCATGGATGATATACGCAAAGATACGGATTTTACGACGAATATGGACACTCGCCATGAACTTAAATCTAAAATGCGCAAAGGTTCTGTTGCATAAAGCAGATTGCGAATTTCTAACTTAAAAGCCCTGTCATTTATTTCACAGGGCTTTTTTATTGGTTCAGAATAATATTTGGAATTTTCTTTAAAAAAATATCTCGTGCAATATCACCTTGTTGTTCAATGTTGTAACTGGTGAAAGCCTTGGTTTGAATAAAGCGATAATGATAAGGATTATACTTTTTAAAACTAAGATAGTAGCCTGTCTGTAACAACATTCCTTTTAAGATGACATTGGTTTTTTGCTGAAATTGCAAGATGTGGGCGAGTTCATGAATAAAAATTGCCTGAATATCTAATGAACATTTTGAATAATCCTGATAAAAATGTTGTTTATGTACAAATAGATTGCCGTTTGGCGCGATAAAAATATTCAATGGTTGCCACGGTAAATACGGAATATTAAAGATTTTTACTACATGATAATTAATCAGATCACCGAATACAGATTGTGCGAGTGTAACTTCACCATCAGTTAAGCCACGCCATTTAAATTCATTCATGTTAAGAAAAACAATCAGAAAAGATATGAGTACAGAGGGAATAGCGTGGAATGATTCGAATAATTTCATCTGATTCAAATTCAATTCATGATTTGTTTAATACCATAGCAAATAGTTTAATTAGAAAACCAATTTTTGATTGCGCTTAGTTTTTAATTGTTGTGATGTGATTCAATTTATTGATTTTAGTTCATTAAAATTTAAGATGAAATTTATTACATTTTTCTCTTTATAATCATATTAATAGTAATTTAATCATCTATTTTTTCTTAAAAAACATGGTCTTGAATAGTTGTAATTGTTATTGAAAATTCGACTATTGATTGAAAGATTGTTAAAAATGCCTAATAATTAACACTTATTTGTAAAAATGCTTAATATTTCGATAAAAATAATTGAGTGTCTATTTTTACGTTAGGGGCTTCAAAACCAAACTGTGATCGGTTGTGATGGAGAGATAAGTCAATATTAAGTTTTTAAGATACCTATGCTGAATCGGAATGATTCTAATAAAATCAGGATATTAACATGAGTATTTTAGCTCGGAAGGATCAGAGTTCCATTCATACCGCGTTAAAGCAACAAACTTTGACAGATGCACAATTAGTTTTGAGTAGATCTCCGTTTTTAATTTTTTTACCTAAAGAATTACGCGCTTTCTTTTTAGTTGAACGACAAAAACAATTTACAACTATTGCAAAATTTGGCTGGCCACTACTGTTATGTATGCTGATTGGAGAAATGACGATTGCACACGTTTTTTACAGTCGAAATTTACAGGGTCACGACCATATAATTTGGGACAATCACTTTTTTCTTTGTGCAATTATTTTATTTGCGGGTGTCGTGTTTGCACATATTCCTAAACTGGCATCAAGTTTTCAGATTTGGTTGGGATTGTTAATTATTCTTGTGCTGTGGGATAAGTTGTATATCGCTTTATCACTTAAAAATATGCAACTTATACAATATCATATGGGTGCAACCATCATGATCGTTGTAATTGATATACTGGCTTTGCGCTTAACAGCAATGGTATCTATGTTTTCTTGTGTCATGGGTGGCTTTCTTGCTTTGTTGACAGCATATAAAACCTTAAATTCTTATGATCTTTATGTTTTCCTTTATTTTTTCCCAACAGTAATTGTTTGCGGAACGATTTCTCTATTGATGGAAAGACAGGACAAATTATTGTTTTTGCATCAAGTTGTACTTTTACAGCAGGTTGGGGCACAGGAGGAACTGAATAATGAACTTTCATTACTTGCTCAAATTGATGGTTTATCTGGGTTAGTGAATCGACGTTATTTTGATCAAATTTTTCTACAAGAATGGATGCGTAGCCTACGAGAAAAAACAAGCTTATCTGTCATTTTTATCGATATTGATTATTTTAAGTTCTATAACGATACCTATGGGCATTTGGCTGGAGACGAGTGTATCAAAAAAGTAAGTTTGGCATTATGTTCCGCCGTGGTTCGTCCTGCTGATTTAGTCGCTCGTTATGGTGGAGAAGAGTTTATAGTTTTACTGCCGAGTACAGGATTACATGGGGCAATCCATATTGCTGAAAAAATATTAAAAATAGTTGATAAGGCAGCAATACCGCATCAAGGTTCTTTAGTTGCAAAAAATATTTCAGTCAGTATAGGTGTTGCCAGTTGTATTCCTTTGAAATCGATGCAGGCAGAAGATTTAATCAAAGCAGCAGATTCTGCTCTATATCAAGCAAAATTTAAGGGGCGACATCAAGTGAGGTGGTAATTTTAAAAAAAGCATAGTTTTAAATCTAATACATAATCTTAAATTGATTCTAATTTTATAAAGTTTGATTACTCATTAAAAAGCAAAAACCCCAATTAGAACTGGGGTTTCACAACAACAAGGATGACGACTGCAAATAGGATGAGAGTCGGCATTTCATTAAAAAAACGCCAAAACTTGTGTGACTTGTAATGGGCATTACCAATCAATTTTTTGCGATAATAACCGCAAACAAAGTGGTATATGACCAATAAGCCCACCAGACCGACTTTAAGATAGAACCATAAAGCTTCATGGTAGTGTCTGGTTGCATCACCCCAATCAACAAGAAAGTGGGCTGTAATGAGTGTGGCAATCATAGACGGCCACATAATTCCTCGATACAACTTACGTTCCATCACCTCAAAGCGTTGATGGCTAAGGGCATCTTCACTCATAGCATGGTAGACATAAAGCCGGGGTAAGTAGAACAATGCAGCGAACCAGCAAACCACGGCAATAATATGTAATGCTTTTACCCACAAGAAAGCATCAGAAGGTGCATCCATCGATAATCCTAGGTGGGATTATGCATCCCACTTCTTGAAAATAAGGCAGGCGTTTACACCGCCAAAGCCAAAACTGTTACTCATCACAGTATTCAGTTTTGCATCACGTTTTTCAAGTACAATATCGAAACCTTGTGCGCCTTCATCAAGCTCGGTCACGTTGATGTTTGGCGCAATAAAGTCATTTTGCATCATCAATACAGAATAAATCGCTTCTTGAACACCCGCAGCACCTAAACTGTGACCCGTCATTGATTTAGTTGAACTAAGCGGTGGAACTTGTCCTTCACCAAATGCGCGCTCCATTGCTTTAAGCTCAGTCACGTCACCTGCTGGTGTTGATGTACCATGTGTGTTGACATAATCGATTTGTTCTACACCATGCTGTTTTGCTTCATCTAATGCCATGATGATACAACGTGTCGCACCTTCACCACTTGGTGCAACCATATCTGCACCGTCGCTGTTCGCTGCATAAGCAACAACTTCAGCTAAGATATTTGCACCACGAGCTTGCGCATGTTCAAGTGATTCAAGAATAACAAAACCACCGCCGCCAGCGATGACAAAACCATCACGATCCGCTGAGTAAGGGCGAGATGCAGATTCGGGAGTATCATTATATTTAGAACACAATGCACCCATTGCATCAAAAAGTAAGCTTTGCGACCAGTGATCTTCTTCACCGCCACCAGCAAGCATCAGATCTTGCTTACCTAATTGAATTAAGTTGTAAGCATAACCAATTGCATCAGCGGAAGTTGCACAGGCACTGGTAATTGAATGAGCAATACCTTGTAGTTTTAGTGCAACACCCACATTTGCAGTAATGGTATTACTCATATTACGAGGAACAAAGAAAGGGCCAATTTTACGTGCGCCTTTTTCTTCTAATAGCTTAACCATCTCTGCAACAGATGCAGTTGAGTTACCGCCGCTACCACCTGCAATACCATAACGAGGGTTATTTGCTAGATCTTCTTGTTTTAGACCCGCATGTTCTACCGCTGCAATCGCTGCGTTATAGGCATACATTGCACATACACCCATAAAACGCTTGATTTTACGATCAATACCATCAAAATCCTGTTCAGCAGAAGCGCTGACATGACTTTTAAAATTTAATTCGGCATAAGTTGGATTAAAACGTGTTCCTGAGATTCCATTTTTTAAAGAATGAGTGACATCTTCTAAAGAGTTACCGATACATGAGTTAATGCCCATACCAGTGATTACAACACGTTTCATTTACAGATCCCTTTTATGGTAATACGAAGCCTTGTGCATATCGCTATAAGTACAAATCAGGAGAAAATAACGATTTAAATGGCTTATGAGTGAATGACACCATCATAGCAGAAAGGTTTTTTATTTCTTATGGCAAATTTTATGCCTATTTCTAGTTGTGTAAATATTCGTAAATATAAATGTAGTTGAGACAAAAGGTAATGAAAGAACACAGATAAAAGTTGAGATAAATTTACATTCAACCTAGTATTTACCTAGAGATGCACAGATTATAGAACAGAGGTACTTGATGACAAAATCTAAAAACAAGCAATCTTCAGGTTTATTTACCCAAGCCTTTGGAGTGGCTAAAAAGCTCAGTTCAGAAATACAAAAACTTCAAACTGCTCCTAAAACATTAGCAACTGGATCTACAGATTCATCTAATGTGATCGAAGGGAAGGCGCGTTTTAAAAGCCCATTTGAGATTGAGCAATACGAAAGCCCACAACATATGTTACGTCAACAGTTACCTAAATTGTCCCATCAACTTTTGGGTCGCCATTATACAAAAGTAAATAATGTTGCATCTTTCATTTCACCTGACATGGGCGAAAAAGTTTCTGATTATTTATTTCAGTGGTTGAATGAATTTAGTTCCAATACTTCACTTACAGAAAAGATTCTGGAAGAAGCAGGTGTAAAGGATATTACCGAACTCACTCAAGATACTGGGCGTTCTCAACGTTTAAGTCAGGCATTAATCGAACAAAATAAATTATTAGCCGCTGCACAAGGCGTTATCACGGGTGCTACAGGAGTTTGGGGTGCAGCTGTTGATATTCCTGCCTCTATTGTTCTAGCACTAAGAACAATTTATCAAACGGGTCGCTCACATGGATTTGATTTAGCCGATGAGGCAGATCAAGAAGTGGTTGCCTTTATTTTTAAAGAAATTGATTTGGGTATTATTGCTGAAAAACAAACATTATTGATTGCATTAAAAGCTTTGAAGTCGATGTTAGAAACCCATGACTTACAACAGTTTCAGCAGTTGCTTGGATCGAGCAATGATGTTGAGCTTGTAAAGAAATGGTTAGTTGATGAGGAAGGACAGTTTAAATGGGGGTGGTTAAATCATATCCCTCAAGCATCTGTGATTGGTAAATTAACACCAGTTGCTGGTGCTGCTTTAGGTGGCTTTTATAGTTGGCGTTTACTCGAAGATGTTGGACACAAGGCACAATCTGTTTTCGGGGCAGCTCGTTTTTATTTGAATGAATATCCGAATGAAAATCTTTCACCTTTAGAAGCCTATTACAAAGCGGAAGCATTATTAAGAAAACCAAATTCACGATTGTTAAATGCAACAGAGACTACGACAAATGCATTAAGTAGTGTTGATGAAAGCAAAAATGATGTGATTACCAATGTTTCAGTGCAATCTAAAGATCATGCTGCTAAAGAAATTCAGACGAATGAAAACGTTGAGCAGGGTATTCAACAGCTTGCATCAGAGCATGTGGTCAAGCACGAACATACTGAACAGCAACCTGCTTTGAAAGAGCAATCAAATGAATTACTCACTTCTGATGAAGCTGAACTATCTACTGAACCAAAAACAATCGATATAGAGCCTGCATCAACAAAACACAGTTAATTATTTGTTGGTGTGATTTAGACATCAATAAAACAACAAAATTATAGAAATGGTCAACAGTTGCTTTATCTTGCATTGTTGACCATTTTTACTTCTTAGCTTACAATTATGTGCCCTTAAAAAGAGGTGTTTTTCTTTTTAAGGTTGTTTAATAACGGGAGAATTGCCAAATGGCAACAACAAATCAGTTGATCCGTAAGGGTCGTACAACTTTGATTGAAAAATCAAAAGTTCCTGCGTTGAAGGCTTGTCCACAACGTCGTGGTGTATGTACACGTGTATATACGACTACTCCTAAAAAACCTAACTCAGCAATGCGTAAGGTTTGCCGTGTTCGCTTAACTTCTGGTTTTGAAGTATCAAGCTATATCGGTGGTGAAGGTCATAACTTACAAGAGCACAGTGTTGTGCTTATCCGTGGTGGTCGTGTTAAAGACTTACCAGGTGTACGTTACCATACCGTTCGTGGTTCTTTAGACTGTGCTGGCGTTAAAGATCGTAACCAGTCACGTTCTAAATACGGTGCTAAACGTCCTAAGAAGTAATTCTAGGAAGTTAATGTGAAAACATTAACACCACAACCCTTTAGCGTTTCGCTTGTTTGAATTCTTCATAGATTTGTAATTCAAGCGACGTATAGTAAGGCCAGCGTAGCGTACATGACACTTGTACAAACTGCTGGATTATCCTGAAGTGTCATATTATTAGGTGTATTAAAATGCCAAGACGTCGCGTAGTCGCTGCTCGTGAGATCCTTCCAGATCCAAAATTTAGCAGCCAAACAATCGCTAAATTCATGAACCACGTAATGCAAGATGGTAAAAAATCTGTTGCTGAAGGTATCGTTTACGGTGCTTTAGAACGTGTTCAAGAAAAAAATAAAGTTGACCCAGTTGAATTTTTCGAGACTACTCTTGAAAAAGTTCGTCCTATGGTTGAAGTAAAAGCACGCCGTGTTGGTGGTGCTACTTACCAAGTACCTATGGAAGTGCGCCCATCCCGTCGTACTGCCTTGGCTATGCGTTGGTTAGTAGATGCTGCTGCTAAGCGTTCTGAAAAAACGATGGCTTTACGTCTTGCTGGTGAGTTGCTTGATGCAGCTGAAGGTAAAGGTGCAGCGATCAAAAAACGTGAAGACGTGCATCGTATGGCTGAAGCCAACAAAGCCTTCTCTCACTACCGTTTCTAAGCGGATAAAACAGTCCCTAATCAGGAGAATATTCATGCGTACCGCAGCTCGATTCAACATCGCTCTCTACCAAAGTGGGGGCTTTGCGGGTATTTAAGTTGCCTGCTTGAATATTTGTACGCATCAATTTAATTGATGCGTCCTGTTTTAAATATAACATTTAGGAATGTAGACATCATGGCTCGCCAAACCCCAATTAGTAATTACCGTAACATCGGTATCTCTGCGCACATTGACGCAGGTAAAACAACTACAACTGAACGTATTTTGTTCTACACAGGTGTATCTCACAAGATTGGTGAAGTACATGACGGTGCAGCAACAATGGACTGGATGGAACAAGAACAAGAGCGTGGTATTACAATTACCTCAGCTGCGACAACTTGTTTCTGGTCTGGTATGGGTAACCAATTTCAACAACACCGTATCAACGTAATTGATACACCGGGACACGTAGACTTCACGATCGAAGTTGAACGTTCTATGCGTGTTCTTGATGGTGCGTGCATGGTTTACTGCGCTGTAGGTGGTGTACAACCTCAGTCTGAAACTGTATGGCGTCAAGCAAACAAATATAAAGTGCCTCGTTTAGCATTCGTGAACAAGATGGACCGTACAGGTGCAAACTTCTTCCGTGCTGTTGAACAAGTTAAAACTCGTTTAGGTGGTAATCCTGTACCTATCGTTGTGCCAATCGGTGCAGAAGATACGTTTGCAGGTGTTGTTGACCTGATCGAGATGAAAGCGATTATCTGGGATGAAGCATCTCAAGGTATGAAGTTTGAATACGGCGATATTCCAGCTGACCTCGTTGATACTGCTGAAGAATGGCGTACCAAGATGGTTGAAGCTGCAGCTGAAGCTTCAGAAGAATTAATGGACAAGTACCTAGAAGAAGGTGATCTTTCTAAAGAAGAAATCATCGCTGGTCTTCGTGCTCGTACATTAGCATCTGAAATTCAAGTAATGCTTTGTGGTTCTGCGTTCAAAAACAAAGGTGTTCAACGTATGTTGGATGCTGTAATTGAATTCTTACCATCGCCTACAGAAGTTAAAGCGATCGAAGGTATTCTTGACGATAAAGATGAAACTAAAGCATCTCGTGAAGCATCTGACGAAGCACCGTTCTCTGCACTTGCGTTCAAAATCATGAACGATAAGTTCGTAGGTAACTTAACTTTCGTACGTGTTTATTCTGGTGTTCTTAAACAAGGTGATCCAGTTTATAACCCAGTTAAATCTAAGCGTGAACGTATTGGTCGTATCGTGCAAATGCATGCGAACGAACGTCAAGATCTTGATGAAATCCGTGCAGGTGATATCGCAGCGTGTGTAGGTCTTAAAGACGTTACTACGGGTGATACATTATGTGATGAGAAAAACATCATTACACTTGAACGTATGGAATTCCCAGAGCCAGTAATTTCATTGGCTGTTGAACCAAAAACTAAAGCTGACCAAGAAAAAATGTCTATCGCTTTAGGTCGTTTGGCTAAAGAAGATCCATCGTTCCGCGTTCGTACAGATGAAGAATCTGGTCAAACCATTATTGCTGGTATGGGTGAACTTCACCTTGACATCATCGTTGACCGTATGAAGCGTGAATTCGGTGTTGAAGCGAACATTGGTAAACCAATGGTTGCTTACCGTGAAACGATCAAAAAGTCTGTTGAACAAGAAGGTAAGTTTGTTCGTCAAACAGGTGGTAAAGGTAAATTCGGTCATGTATATGTTCGTTTAGAACCTATGGATGTTGAAGAAGCTGGTAAAGAATACCAATTCGCTGAAGAAGTTGTCGGCGGTACAGTACCTAAAGAATTCTTTGGTGCTGTTGATAAAGGTATTCAAGAACGTATGAAGAATGGTGTATTGGCTGGTTACCCTGTTGTGGGTATCAAAGCGACATTATTCGACGGTTCTTACCACGATGTCGACTCTGACGAATTGTCGTTCAAAATGGCAGGTTCTTACGCTTTCCGTGATGGTTTCATGAAAGCTGATCCGATCCTTCTTGAACCAATCATGAAAGTTGAAGTAGAAACTCCAGAAGACTACATGGGCGATATCATGGGTGACTTAAACCGTCGTCGTGGTATGGTTCAAGGTATGGACGATCTTCCTGGTGGAACTAAAGCAATTAAAGCAGAAGTTCCATTGGCTGAGATGTTTGGTTACGCGACTCAAATGCGTTCTATGTCTCAAGGTCGTGCGACATACTCTATGGAATTTGCTAAATATGCTGAAACTCCACGTAACGTGGCTGAAGGCATCATCGCTAAGTTCCAAGCTGGCGGTAAAAAAGGTGACGACGAGTAATCTTTCGATTACTATATTACCCAACTAAAATTTAGTTAAAAAACCAAGTGCTCATGGGCGACCCTCATGAGCAGTTTATAAAGGAAGATCATCATGGCTAAAGCCAAGTTTGAACGTAATAAACCACACGTAAACGTGGGTACAATTGGTCACGTTGACCATGGTAAAACAACTTTAACTGCTGCGATTGCAACTATTTGTGCAAAAACTTACGGCGGTGAAGCGAAAGATTACTCACAAATCGACTCAGCTCCTGAAGAAAAAGCACGTGGTATTACAATTAATACTTCACACGTAGAATACGATTCTCCAATCCGTCACTACGCTCACGTAGACTGCCCGGGCCACGCCGATTATGTTAAAAACATGATTACTGGTGCTGCTCAGATGGACGGCGCGATCCTTGTATGTGCTGCGACTGATGGTCCAATGCCACAAACTCGTGAACACATCCTTCTTTCACGTCAGGTTGGTGTACCTTACATCATCGTATTCTTAAACAAGTGCGACCTTGTTGATGATGAAGAATTACTTGAATTAGTAGAAATGGAAGTTCGTGAACTTCTTTCTACTTATGACTTCCCAGGTGATGACACTCCAATCATCCGTGGTTCAGCGCTTCAAGCATTGAACGGCAATGATGGCGAATATGGTGAGAAATCAGTTCTTGCACTTGTTGAAGCGCTTGACTCTTACATCCCAGAACCAGAGCGTGCAATCGATAAAGCATTCTTAATGCCAATCGAAGATGTATTCTCTATCTCTGGTCGTGGTACGGTTGTAACTGGTCGTGTTGAATCTGGTATCGTTAAAGTTGGCGAATCAGTTGAAATCGTTGGTATCCGTGACACAGTTGTAACGACTGTAACTGGCGTAGAAATGTTCCGTAAGCTTCTTGACGAAGGTCGTGCGGGCGAGAACTGTGGTGTTCTTCTACGTGGTACTAAGCGTGAAGACGTACAACGTGGTCAAGTACTTGCTAAACCAGGTACAATCAAACCACACACTAAATTCGATGCGGAAGTATATGTACTTTCTAAAGAAGAAGGTGGTCGTCATACTCCATTCCTTAACGGTTACCGTCCACAGTTCTACTTCCGTACAACTGACGTAACTGGCGCAATCAAGTTACAAGAAGGCGTAGAAATGGTTATGCCTGGTGACAACGTTGAGATGTCAGTAGAGTTAATCCACCCGATCGCAATGGACCCAGGTCTACGTTTTGCGATCCGTGAAGGTGGTCGTACTGTAGGTGCTGGTGTTGTTGCTAAAGTAACTGCATAATCGCCTAGAGTGATAAAAAAACACCCCAAAGGGGTGTTTTTTTATGTCTATTGTTCGACAATCTATCTTTAATAGTGTCCTAAACTGATACCTTGCTGTCCTAAACTGCACTTAATTCATCGCAATAAAACCGTAATATAAAACACAAGAAAATGAACAAAAGTACTAAATGGAAATTTTCCATTTAAAAGGAGTCAGCAGCATGAATGCTAAAGTAAATATTTCAAATCGTGCAGGTGCAAGTTTTCCAGTACGTCGTATGAATTTTGATTTTGATCAAGTACCAGAATATTGGATGGATGGTTCGGCTGGCTTAACTCATTTCATGACTGGTTTGTCTGCATTATTCCCAGATGGCGAGAAATTATTTATTGATGCTGTACGTGCTGTACGTTATCACCCAACTATTAAAGATAATGCAGAACTACAAAAAGAAATCAGTGCTTTTATTGGTCAAGAAGCAATGCACACTCAAGAGCATGTAAATTTTAATGCTTCTGCACAAAAGTATGGTCATGACATTAGATCTTTAGAGCAGATTACGGGACGTTATATCCAATTTGCACTAAAGAATTTTTCAAAAATCGTCAAACCGTTTGGTATGACAAGAGAGATGGTTGATCTAACGGCGACAACAGCGCTAGAACATTTTACTGCAACGATTGCTTCTGAATTATTACGCAATAAACACATCCAAGATTTAATGACAGATGAGACCATGTCATATATGTGGTTCTGGCATGCAGTTGAAGAAAATGAACATAAAGCAGTGGCTTACGATGTCTATGAGTCAGTATTTGGAACTGGATTGAAAGCATATAGTTTACGTACTACAGCACTTGTATTTGCTATGGCTTTAATCTTTATTCTTCAATCTTATTTTACTTTACGTCTGCTTCAACAAGATAAAAAACTAAATCTGAAAGAATTAGGCATGATTTACAAATATGCTTATAGTCCATCAAAAGGGATTATTACGGGTATGGCAGGTGAAATGTTGGCTTACTTTAGACCACGTTTTCATCCAAATGATTTAGATACCGTACAATTACTTAAAGATTGGAAGGCGAAATTAGGTTTTTAAATTAAAACATCCATTAGCTAAACCTATGTAAAAAGAGCAATAAAATTGCTCTTTTTTTATTTTGAATATTACATTGAATAGACTTTTTTAAATCATACTGACATGTCCTAAGATGATGCTTTTCTGACCTTATCTGCACTTATTTAATGCGTTCAAAGAAGCGTATAAATAAACCATAGATAATTTTTAATCAAATATATCCATTGGGTAGGAGAAGAAGGTATGAATGCTAAGGTCAATATTTCAAACCGCGCTGGCGCTAGTTTTCCCGTACGCCGAATGGATTTTGAGTTTGGCGAAGTGCCACGTTATTGGGCAAATGGAGATGCTGCTTTAACTCATTTTATGACTGCACTTTCAGCACTGTTTCCAGAGGGTGAACAATTTTTTGTGAATAGTACCCGTGCAGTTAGAAATGATCCAAAACTTGCTGATCCTCGATTACAAAAAGAAATTAGTGCTTTTATTGGACAAGAGGCAATGCATTCAAAGGAACACTTGGCCTTTAATGCAGCTGCGCAAGCTTATGGTTATGATGTGCGCAAATTGGAGGCACAAACAGGCAAAGTGATTCAGTATGGAGTTGCTATAAGTACTAAATTATTAAAACCATTTGGTTTTACAAAAGAGATGATTGGCTTAACGGGTACTTGTGCCTTGGAGCATTTTACATCAACGATTGCTGAAGAATTATTGTCTAACCCAGATATTCAATCCATGTTTATGGATGAGACCATGTACCATTTATGGATGTGGCATGCAGTTGAAGAAAATGAGCATAAAGCGGTGGCATTTGACGTTTATGAAGCGATGTATGGGCAAGGATTTAAAGCTTATTTTATGCGTTCATTAGCTTTAGTGATTGCTATGGGTTTAATTTTTATTACCCAGTCATATTTCACTGCGACTCTTTTAAGAACTGATGGCAAACTTACATGGCGAGATACCAAATATATGCTCAAGTTCATGTATGGCTACAAAGGTTTTATGACACGTCAAATTCCAACATTATTGGCATTTTTAAGACCAAAATTCCATCCGAATGATGATGATACAACAGCATTATTGAATAAATGGCGCGCTGAATTAGGCTTTAATATGAGTTAACTAAAATGGGCAATTAAAATTGCCCATTTTTTTATTCAAATTTACAATCAAATTGCTGATAATCTGCATCAATATTTTATAGAGTGATAGATCGTGATTAGATTGATGCAAGAGAGCGATTTAGACAGTGTTGTTGCAATTGAACGTTTAGTACAAACACATCCTTGGACGAAACAACAATTTCAAGAATCTTTAGTTTCGTATCAGTGCACGGTCTATGAGCAGTCGAATCAGGTTGTTGGGTTCTGTATTTTGCAGCCTGTTCTAGATGAGGCCAATTTATTACTGATGGCGATTCATCCAAGCCAACAGGGCAAAGGTCTTGGATACGAGTTGTTAGATTATTCAATTCAACTTTTAAAAAATAATCCGATTCAAATTTTTTTAGAAGTACGTGAAAGCAATCTTGCTGCAATTCGTTTGTATGAAAAAACGGATTTTCATCAAATAGACTTACGCAAAAATTATTATCCCAATTTAGATGGTACAAAAGAGGATGCTGTGATTATGGTCAAAACATGCACTGATGATTTTGCTGCTTTATTTAATAATTAAGTTATCCCACTCCGATGGTAGTGTCGTCATTAATGAATTTCCAAGTTGATGAATCTCTTTTTCTGAGAGTGGGCGGTTAAGGCGACGCCATTGTCCATCTAATAATAATTCCAGTGGCGTATATTGTGATTTATAGTTCATTTTAGCTGAGTGAGGCACCCAATAACCTAAATATAAGTAATCTAAATTTAAAGTGCTCACATATTCAATTTGTTTAAGAATCGCAAAAACACCTAATGAACGACGTTGTTCTTGGGGATCAAAAAAAGTATATACAGCAGAGAGACCATCATCCATTAAGTCACAAGTAGAAACGGCAATAAGTTTCTGATCATCCCAAAGTTCGATGAAAAAACTTTCTGTACAACTGTGAACGAGGAATTTTTCAAACTGATCTAATGTTGCTGGATACATATCGCCATCTGCATGACGCTCGTTAATATAACGCTCATACAAATTATAATGCTGTTGAGTGGCTTGCGAAGTTGGCAAAATACTCATTTTTAAATCTTGATTACGTTTCCATGCCTTCTTCTGGCTACTATTCATTTTAAATTCTTGAATTGGAACGCGACAAGATAAACATTGGCGACATAAATGGCATTCTGGTCGATAGACAAAATCGCCACTACGTCGAAAACCGACACGCGAAAGTTCAGACAATGTCACCACATCAATACGGTGAATTGGATCTAAAAATACCATTCGAGCTGATTTGTTATCGAGATAACTGCAGTCGTGTGGCGGTGTTATATAGTACTGTAAGTCATTTAAAAGGGACTTGGGTTGGTATGATTTCATTAATCTCCCTCCAAGGTGTTAATCCATTAACCGTCTAATTTTGAAAAAACTGCTATTGTTTTACTTGAAAATACACGTTCTTGATAACTTTTCCAATTGATAGAGGGGCTAATAATTACATCTTGTAACGATTTTAGGTAGACTTGGCGAGAAAGTGTACGTGCACCTAAGCTTAAAAGATGATCATTGACCAGTTGGCAATCAATCCAAGGAAGCTGATTTTCCTGACCGATCAACATAAGTGTATAGAAAGCCATTTTAGAGACATCTGTTTCTGTACTAAACATCGATTCACCAAAACAGCCTTTACCTATCGTTACGCCATATAGTCCACCAACTAATTTTTCTTGTTGCCAGACCTCAATGCTGTAGGCATAACCTGCCTTAAATAGAGAACAATAGCCTTCAATAATATCTTCACTAATCCATGTTTCATTTGCATAGCTACGGGGGAGTGAACATGAGCGTATTACATCTTCAAAAGCATGATTCACTGTAATTCGATAATCATGTTTTTTCATATTTCGAATCAGTGATTTACTGGGTTTATATGCATGAGGCTCAATAATGCACCGTGGTTCAGGACTCCACCAACAAATTGGTTCATCTTCGTTAAACCAAGGGAAGAGACCATGTGTATAGGCTTCAAATAATGTAGCAGGTGATAAGTCTGCGCCAATACAAATAAAGCCATATCCTTCAGGATCAGCTTCGATAGGGTTTGGAAAAATATATTGTGATAAAGGAAGCTGTTGCATAGCAAAAAGAGCAAATAACAATAATTCTAAACTAACTGAACTCGATCAGAATGGCAATCTCTAGCGATTCCCATCTTGGCACTGTCATTAATTGAATAAACGTAGTTGTTTTGCAATTTGAAGTTTTTGGCTATCTAGAAATTGCTGTGCTTTTATTTGAATCATTTGAATGCTTTGGTCTTTATCTGTAATGGTATTGCCATCTTTATCCAAAACCAGCCAACCGAGTTGAGTAATTACATTTTGAACGTAATCTGCGAATTCAGCAGCTGTTTCTAAACCATCTACAAAATATGCACGATAGAATAATTGATGAAAATGTTCTGTAGGAATTCCAATTCCGGTTAGTGGGCTTACTAACACACTATAATTTTGGTGAAAACTCGCTTGACTTAATAAATAGTGATTCATCTCATGGCATTTGTGTATGATTTCATGATTAGGTGTCAGTGTTTGACAGGGTTGAGCTAAACCTAAATGGCAGAGAATGACTAACGCATTCAGGATTTTTGCATAACTTAATTCAGGAAAACTCTGTTCCAATTCAGCAATTGTTAAGGGCTGATAATTTTTCTCCGCAAACTTATTACCAATTGGATGATAAATGTCTTCAATTAAATTAAAAGTACCCAATAGCCCAGTAATATTAATCGGTAATTTTTCTTTGGCTATTAATAAGATAAAAGCTTTATTACGTAGTCGTTCTTGTATTTGAAGTGGTGTTAAATTGTTTTTTCCTCGAATAAAAAGATCTCGTCTAAATTGCGTATTAGCAAAATAATCACGGCATTGCTCTTTAAAAATAGGATGTTCAATCTCAGCTAAAAATTGTTGATGTTCTTCGGAAAAATTAATGTTATCAAGATGAGTACTAAGATCTGTCGAACCTGCATAAGAAAGCTTAATTTCATCCCAAATTCTGACAATCTGTTGAAAGGAGAAGCATTACCAATCTTGATTTAAATATTCATGAATTAAGTAGTTTGGATTTTGTTGTTTTAAATCTGCGACTTTTTGTAGAGCATTTGGATTTCTTTGTGCAAAAATAGGATTTTGTTTAAGCAACTCATCACTAAATTTGAGTGCTTCATTCACCTTTTGTAGTGGGTTGGTACTTTTACTATTGAATTTAAAATGGCTATGAAACAGTTCACGAATTGGCATATTCGCTGCCCAACCTGTAACACAGTTATAACTGATGTAAACGATACCATTCGGTTTTAAAAATTTTCGAATAAACTTTAAAATAATGTATTGATTTTCATAACTAATCCAACTCCAAATGCCATGTAGACTGATAGAGTCAAACATTGGTAAATCTGAATGATGGAGTAGCTCCTCAAAACTATCATCATAAAAATAATGTTCAGTTTTACATTTTTCGGCGAGTTGATTGGCATGAGCGGCATGTGCTGGATTGAAGTCAGTGCCGTAAAAGAGCGCTTCATTACTTGCAGCATGAATATTAATACTGACACCTTGACCAAAGCCAAGTTCACAATGCGTTTGATTCTCTTGAGCTTCAGGACTTTCTATTCCATTAAGGAGTAAGCAAAATTTTTGAAAATTAAGGCTGAGATCTCGGTAATAACCATAAGTGTAATTTACTTCTGTTTGATAGCCATTGGTCCATGTTGTTGTCATTCGAAAAACCACCAATCTTATTATTAAATTATCATGTTTTTGATTGTATGGATGTTTTTATAAAAAACCACCAAAGAATTGGTGGTTTTTTGTTTCTTAAAAATTACTTCAAATTGTCGAGATATTTTTCAGCATCTAACGCTGCCATACAGCCTGATCCTGCTGAAGTGATTGCTTGACGATAGATACTATCTGCTACATCACCAGCTGCAAATACACCTTCAATTGAAGCTGCTGTAGCATTACCAGCAGTTCCACTGTGCACCTGAATATAACCATCACGTAGGTTTAATTGACCATCAAACATTCCTGTATTCGGTTTATGTCCAATTGCGACAAATAGACCTTGTACTTGAATATCTTGTGTTGTTTCATCTTGTGTAGACTTAATGCGAACAGAAGTTACACCCGTTTTATCACCTAGAACTTCATCTACTTGATGATTCCAAATAATACTGATTTTACCTTCTTTTTCTTTAGCAAAAAGATGATCTTGTAAAATCTTTTCAGAACGCAAGCTATCGCGGCGATGAACCAAAGTAACGTGAGCAGCGATATTCGATAAATAAAGTGCTTCCTCAACAGCAGTATTACCGCCGCCTACAACCATCACATTTTGGTTTTTATAGAAGAAACCATCACAAGTCGCACAAGCACTTACACCTTGACCCATAAATGCAGCTTCAGATTCAAGACCCAAATATTGTGCTGTTGCGCCTGTAGCAATAATCAGCGCATCACACGTGTATTCTTCCATATCGCCTTTTAACACAAATGGGCGAGTTTTAAGATCCACTTCGTTGATGTGATCATAGACAATTTCTGTACCGAAACGTTCTGCATGAGCTTGCATACGCTCCATTAACACAGGACCAGTTAATCC
Organism: Acinetobacter sp. AG1; assembly: GCF_001005525.1. Taxonomy (NCBI): domain Bacteria; kingdom Pseudomonadati; phylum Pseudomonadota; class Gammaproteobacteria; order Moraxellales; family Moraxellaceae; genus Acinetobacter; species Acinetobacter sp. AG1. The sequence continues at coordinate 51,725 of NZ_LBMZ01000117.1, forward strand.
TTCAGGGTCACCAGGCCAGTTATCAACTTCAGTGGTCGTTGTTAATTGACCACCTAATTGCAAGCCTGCAATCAGTGTCGGTTTAAGGTTGGCACGCGCTGCATAAACTGCGGCGCTATAACCTGCAGGACCAGAACCCAAAATAATTAACCGTGAGTGACGAGCGCTCATTAAAGAACATCCTTTTTATATTGAAACTGTTAAAATTATACGTGAATCCACAGGGGAGTGGGTTGGATAATATTGATATACTTAATCGAATTGGGCTATATGATAATTAGTTTTTACTAATCTTTCATTGATGTTTTGCATCAACCGTCGATGTTAACAACAACAGTAAACAATCGTGCATCTTTTTTGTAAGAACGAGTGCATAATGTAAAACTTATTGATTAAGGTAGCTTAAGCCTTAAAAGATACAAACAAATAACGAATTGGGTTACAGGACTGTATATGACTGCGGTGTCAAGTGTTTATGCGCAACGCTTTTTAATGACATTATTTTTGATTTCTTTTGGCATTTATTTATTTCTTGCCACAGTAACCTACACACCTTTTGATCCGGGTTGGATGCATATTTCCAGTGATACGCAACAGGTTTCAAATGCAAGTGGTGTCGCTGGTGCTTGGATCGCAGACTTGTTATTCGGTTTTTTAGGGTGGGCAAGTTTGTTCATTCCTTTATTTCTATTCATCGAAGCAATTCAAGTGTGGTGGCCTAGAAGTTTTTTAAATCGCCCATTTCGTTATGCAGCACAGTTCTTTTTGATTCTGTCCATTTCTAGTTTGTTGTATCTACATTGGAATGTTCCAGCAGATACTTTAGAAAATGCAGCAGGTGGCATTATTGGTTATGAGTTAGGTCAGAGTCTTTCTCAACTTTTAACCATTTATGGTGCAACATTTTTTTTACTTGCTTTTAGTATTTTATTATTCACTTTAGCTTTTGGTATTCAATGGAATAAAACTTGGGCAACATTAAAAAATACGCCAGCATCTTTACAAGATTTGTTCTATAAAAATATACCTCAACACGAATCTGCTTATGATTTGACTGAACAATTAGCCTCAACAGAAACACCAGCGATAAAGCAAAAAGCTCCAGTCCAAGCGGCTGATTCAAATATTGTAGAGGCGAATGATACAGCCCAAAATGCACAGCACAGCATTGCAGCTAAAACAGCATCGACAGACAATTCACATCATCAATTATTAGCCGAAAAACTATTTGCTGATGTTGTTGCCAAAGAACAGCAAAGTGTTCAATCACAAGAAGTATTATCAACAGAAGATTTTGAGCAAACTTTAAAACAAGCACATCAACTTGAAGCCGATAGTCAGCGTTTAATTCAAACAGGTGAAGTATGGCGTGCATTACAACATGATGATGCGAGCCATAAACAAGAAATTGATGCACTTTTGCGAGCGGCAGATGATGCTATAAATCCTTCATCTCAATATGTAAATGCAGCAACGGAAGTTTCTTCTGTGGCAGCGCAACGTCCTCATCAGAGTCCAGTCGATTGGAATGATGACCAAATATTTGATGAATTATTGGCTGCTGTTCCTAATAGTAAAACGGCTACGGATGTACACAAGCCATTTATTCAAGAAACGCGATCAACGGTTAAAAATGAAAGTGATGAAATTGACTTTGATATTGAGTTAGATTCAACAGAAGTTCAATCTGTACCGCAAGAAAAGGCAGTTCAGTTGCATCATACGATCAAAAACATGATCTCTGATGATAAGCAAAGTATTTTGGATGAAGGCTTTGATGAATTTGAAGATTTGTTAATTGAAGACAAACAACAGCAATCTGTATTGCAAACTTCGAGCTACGCGCAGTCTTCGGCTTTTGTAAAAGCACCTATTGAGATTGAAACACCTAAAGAAAGTTTATCAAAAGAAGCATTTATTGAAGCATGGCAAGAAACTGCGGGTAAAGTTGAAGAAAATTTTGATATCGAAGATGATTTTGATTTAGACGCGCCGTTAACAGATTCATTTGGTCGCCCAATGTCTCGTGCGATGCAAGTGGCTCAAAAACGTCGTGATTTACCAACTTTGCCAGGTTTAGAATTATTGGACGAGGTAGATCCGAATAAAAAGGTGAACTTTACAGCTGAACAATTAGCTCGTTTGTCTGAACTTCTAGAAATTAAATTACAAGAGTTTAATGTCAAAGCTCAAGTGGTGGAGGCTCAACCTGGGCCTGTCGTGACACGTTTTGAACTAGATCTTGCACCGGGTGTAAAAGCATCTAAAGTTACCAATATTTCGCGTGACTTAGCACGTTCAATGTCAATGGCATCTGTTCGTGTGGTTGAGGTGATTGCTGGAAAACCTTATATCGGTATTGAAGTACCAAATAGCAGCCGCGAAATGGTTCGACTGATTGAGTTGTTAAAGACACCTGCATTTGAAGACCCAGCGGGTTTACTTTCGATGGCGATGGGTAAAGACATTTCAGGTAATCCTGTGATTACTGATTTGGGCAAAGCACCGCATATGTTAGTTGCGGGAACAACTGGTTCAGGTAAGTCAGTAGCTGTTAACTCAATGATTTTATCAATGTTGTTAAAATACACGCCTGATCAATTGCGTTTAATTCTAATCGACCCAAAACAGCTTGAATTAGCTAACTACAATGATATTCCACATTTATTAACACCTGTTGTTACTGATATGAAAGATGCTGTAAGCGCATTGAATTGGTGTGTAAATGAAATGGAACGTCGTTATAAGCTAATGTCTTTTCTAAAAATTCGTAAATTGGCTGACTATAACCGCAAAGTGGAAGAAGCGATTGCCAATGGTGACGATTTGATTGATCCAACTTGGAAAGCCAGTGATTCAGTTGTAGGGGAGCGTGCACCACGATTAGCTCCTTTACCATCGATTGTGATTGTTGCAGATGAATTCGCTGACATGATTATGCAAGTTGGTAAAAAAGCTGAGGAGATGATTACTCGGCTTGCACAGAAATCTCGTGCGGCAGGTATTCATTTACTACTTGCAACACAACGTCCATCAGTTGACGTCATCACAGGCTTGATTAAAGCGAATATCCCAACACGTGTTGCATTACGTGTAAATAGTAAAATTGACTCTCGAACAATCCTTGATGCAGGCGGGGCAGAAGATCTATTAGGGCACGGTGACATGCTATTCTTAGGGCCAGGTAAAATCGAACCTGAGCGTGTGCATGGTGCGTTTATTAGTGATGATGAGGTGAACCGCATCTGTGACGCTTGGCGTGAACGTGGTGAGCCTGATTATGTTGATGAAATCTTAACCCCATTTGATGAAGAACCGACCTCACGTGGTTTTGAAGATGGTGATGGTGATCCTAATCGTGATGCACTTTATGATCAGTGTGTTTCTTTTGTACTTGAAACGCGCAAGGCTTCAACATCATCATTACAACGTAAATTTAGTTTGGGGTATAACCGAGCTGCACGAATTATTGATCAAATGGAAGAGAACGGGATCGTAAGTTCAATGGGAGCAAACGGTAAGCGTGATATTCTAGTTTAAAATTTTTTATATATCGGATTAAAATGAAAAATACCTTAAATTTTTTTAAAATTTCCATTTATATTTTTGCGGGGATTTTATTTTGTGGGTGCGATAATACTCATGCAAATCAGATGAAATCTGATAATTTAGAAATTAATAAGAAAAATCATAGATCTGATATTGTAGAAGTTGATGAGAAAACTCATCAATATGATGTGAGTAGGGTTAGAAATAATGAAATATTAGATAGGCAAAATTTTCAGAAAGATATTCAAGTATTGTTTGAAAATAACAAATTTGATGAGTTGAATAAAATTTATATTCAACTTTTAAAAAGTGAAGAACGAACGTCAAGTGGTTTATGGAAACTAACAATATTTTATGATAGTTTTGACAAAATTCTTACTATTAAAGAGGAAGAAAAGTCAAAAAAGATGTGGGAGTCTCACTATAAAAAAATATCAAAATGGAGTTCAGAATACCCTGATATCGCACTGCCTGAAATTTTAAAAGCCAAATTACTTTTAGCAAGGGCTTGGCAATATCGAGGCGAAGGATATATTTCAACTGTATCAACAGAAAACTTAAAGCAATGGAATACATATCTAACTAAAGCTAATGATTATTTAAATCATAAAATACCAAGTTTATCTAATGTAGATCCTGAATGGCATGTAATTAACTTGGATGTAAAAAATTTTTTGAATAACTCTGAGCTAGAATATAAAAGAGCATTAGAGAATGCTACTAATCGTTTTCCTTATTATTATCCAATCTATTTTAATGCGGTAGTTTATCATTACTCTCCTAAATGGGGAGGAGACTATGAGCAAATAGAAAAATTTGCTCATTTTGCTGTATCAAAAACGAATGCCAAAGAAGGTACTGCAATCTATTCTAGAATATATTGGGTTGTTGCAGACAATATGGAAATAGATAACTTAAGAAAAGAATCATATATAGATTGGCAATATTTTCGTAAATCAGTAAGAGAAGTTTTAAAAAAATACCCAGATCAATGGAATTTTGCCAACTATATCTATATATCATGTCAAGTTAAAGATAAAAAATTTACATCTGAAATCTTCCAAGGAATATCATTTCATGATCTTAATAATTGGAAGAATGAGTATGCATATGAAAATTGCCTTGCTTTTGCAAAAGGTACAGAAGATGAGTTAATGAAAGAGCGAGAGCACAAGTATATGGAACAGTTGAAAAAGGATTATCCTGAATATTTCCAAGAGAATTAAGTTTTAAACAATTACGAAAAGATTACTTTAATTTTACGGTAGAAATATTTTCTTTAATTTACTCTATATAAATTGTAAAAAATTAGGCTTACTTATGTTTGTTGCATTATGTACACTCATTTTTATTCATTTTTGTGCGCTTATCACTCCAGGACCTGATTTCTTCTTAGTCTCTCAAACTGCTGTCAGCCGTTCTCGTAAGGATGCGGTATTGGTTGCATTTGGTATTTGCTTGGGGGCAATGGTCTGGTCACTTTTAGCATTGATGGGACTGAATATTATTTTTGAAAAGATGGCTTGGCTAAAACAAGGCCTTTTAGTCGCTGGTGGTTTATATCTATGTTGGTTGGGCTACCAAATGCTTCGTTCAGCTTTTTCAAAAGGTGAGCAAAGCATCAAACAGATAGTATTACCACAGTCGCCTTATTTGTTTTTTATGAAAGGTTTACTGACTAACTTATCGAATCCTAAAGCAGTGATTTATTTTGGTAGTGTATTTTCATTATTCTTAGCCAATCCTTTATTTGATCAGCATCACTCTTTGCTTTTTATTATTATTGCGATAGAGACCTTGCTATGGTTCTTAGTGGTAGCGTTTGTATTCTCATTACCTACATTTAGAACAGCATATCAAAATTTTGCAAAATGGATTGATGGTATTTCTGGTGGGATTTTTACCTTACTGGGCGTTTATTTGATTGGTAGTCGATAAAATAAAGAGATAAAAAAGCCTGCTGTAAGCAGGCTTTTTTATCTTAAGCAAATTTTGCTAAGACTTCTAAGAAACCATCTTTCTGACGTGGAAATTGAGCAATCACGTCATGAATACGCTGTCCTTCAGGATTAGTCGCATTTAAATCACGACCATCAGCTAAAAATTTGGTAATCAAGCGCTCATAGTCGAAAGGACGCATATGTTTGAAAGCATGATAGAGCACATGGAAGTCAGCATTAACATCTGCTGGTGGAAGTTGGTTGAGGTAGGCAAAAACACGCTCATCTGACCATTCTTCATTGAAAGTTGCTGGCTGTGATAATGCCATGACAATCTCCTCAGTCTTAAAATAATAAAGGCAAAATACGGGACTGAATAATTAACAAAGCATGGCTTTGTTCAGTCGCAATGTATTTTGCCTTTATTTGCGAAAAATCGCTAATGAAAAAACTTCTATCGATCTTCAGGTAAATTGATATTCATTTCTAACATTTCGATATTTGCTTCTGAACGAACTTGCATTTGAATGTGCTGTTCATCTACACCACGAACGTAACGACTGACCACTTGCATGATTTCTTTTTTCATTTGGTCAATTTTGTCTTGGCTTAAGCGACGACCTAAACCTTGTTCAGATGCAACAATAACTTTTAAGCGATCTTTGGCAGTTTGTGCACTTGATGGTTTTTCATCACTGCTAAAAAGTTTACTCCAGAATCCTGCCATAATTACGCTCCAAATAGTCTAGCTAACCAACCTTTTGGCTGTACTGCAATGTGTCGATAAGGACGATCTTCGCCAAGGAAACGAGCGACTAAATCATCGTAGGCTTGACCAGCTTTTGCTTCGTCATAAAGAATAACAGGCTTACCTTCATTCGATGCTTGAAGTACGCTTGGGCACTCAGGAATAACACCCAAAGTCGGAACACGTAAAATATCTTTTGAAATATCATCAATCGTTAACATTTCTTGTTTATCAGCACGTTCCGGATTGAAACGTGTAATACATAAATGTTTACGAATACGCCCTTCATTGTGTTCTACTTTTTTAGTTTTGCTATCAAGCATACCAATAATACGATCAGAGTCACGAACTGATGAAATTTCTGGGTTTGTCACAATGATTGCTTCATCAGCATGGTACATTGCTAAAATTGCACCACGTTCAATACCTGCTGGTGAGTCACAGATGATGTAATCAAACTCTTGAGATAGTTCATCAATGACACGTGCAACACCTTCATCACTCAAAGCATCTTTATCACGTGTTTGAGATGCTGGAAGAATGTATAGGTTTTCGATTTCTTTATCACGAATCAGGGCTTGTTGTAAGCGAGCTTCATTATTGATGACATTGACAAAGTCATAAACGACACGGCGTTCACAGCCCATGATCAAATCAAGATTACGTAAACCTACATCGAAATCAATCACAACAGTTTTATGACCACGTAGGGCTAAACCTGTTGCAAAAGATGCGCTTGTTGTAGTTTTACCTACACCACCTTTGCCTGACGTTACGACAACAATTTTGGCCACCGAATCCACTCCTATTTATGGTCATACGGCCCTAAAAGGGCTTTTTGGGTGTTTAATAAGTTAAATTAAAACTGTAAGGCTTCAAATTCAAGCTCTTGCTTGTTATTTAAATAAATATGTACGGGTTTTTTGATCATATCTTTAGGAATATCATCTGCGACACAATATGTCCCTGCGATCGAGATTAACTCTGCTTCTAGTGAATGACAAAAAATTCGAGCTGAAGTGTGTCCACCTGCACCTGCAATGACTCTACCACGAGCATTGCCATAAATGTGAATATTTCCAGACGCAATGACTTCAGAGCCACTATTCATACCCGCATTCAGGATAATATCACCTTGATCTTGTACCAAACATTGTCCAGTACGCAAAATCTCATCATGATACGAGGTGATATGCGTAGTCGGTGTTTGTTTTTGTGGTGTTTGTATTTCTGGAGTTTCAGTATTTTTTTCAGGTGCGTGAGCAACGACTTGCTCTTTTGATGCTTTGATACGCTGTAAAGGTTGATCAGCAGGCAGTACAGGAAATTGGATCGCCCGAGCTTCATCACCTAAAATTCCATCAATTACCGCCATTGGCTGTAAGCCAAGATCAATCAGCAATTGAATTAAGGCAATCAGTTCTTGTTCAACGGTACTGTCAATAATGACTAAGGTTCCAAGATAGGAACCTTCATTGAGGGTGCTTGTAAGTTGCTGGCGGATCGCATTATGGTCATTTGTGTCGAATGTTAATCGACTAAAATTCACCATTCTGCCCGTAATCCGTATATCAGCCATAATTTATCCTTAAGGGCTTTTTTAAGCACTCTATTGTGTTAAAGCATGTTGTAAATAAAAGCAAATGCTAGAACAAATTACAGGAATTCTCTAGCTAGATTGGTAAATTTTCTTGTAATCATTCTGCTTTTTTATCCAATTGATCATATTCACGTAAAGTTTGCTGCCATTGTTTGACTTTGACTTGTTTTCGTATGGCTGCAAGACTTTCAAATACTACTGATTCGACCAATTCTTCTAAGTATTTATTATCAATATTCAATTCACTGATTTTTTCTGCAATAAATAAATAATTCTCATTGGGTTGATTTACAGATCCATTGGTAAACGGCTCAATTAAACCTGCACTGATATTTTCACCCAAACGTTGCCCTATACTTTGAATTTGCTGTTCAATTCGCCCACCTACGATTGGGATTAGACGTAATAATTGAGTCAGCTCAGGCGTATCCTCAATTGCTTGATTAACAATAATGCCTACTTTTTGCGTAATGATCGGTTGTTGTGCTTGTAGCGTTTTTGCTAAAGATTCTTGCAATAGGGAAGAAAGGGCGACAGTAAATAATTGACGATGATGATCCACTAAGTCATGAATAATATCTTTATGACTTGAACTGGTTTCCAACTCCTGTCGCACGCCATCTATAACTGTAATCACCACACGATCTGATAATTCTTCCATAACGACACTGTAATAAAAAAGTGCCTTAATTCGAATATTATCTGGAACGACTTTATAACCTAGTTCATGTAAACGATAGGCAATGATACCTGCGCGGAATAAACGTAGAAAACGTAAATGGGGAATAATCGCTAAGATTTCATACCAATGAATAAATGGAAAAAACCACCAACGAGCATGGTGTTTATTCACAATCGCAATTGCCCATCGCACGGCAAGTTCAGCGATTAAAAAAATAATAAACCATGCTTCGGTGATAATCACCCAAGGGTGCAGATAGCTACGATAGAACTCAAGTACACTGGCTAAATGGATCGTATTAAAAAACCACGCTCCAATATTACTCATTAGAAAAAAGTTCATGCCTAAGCAGAACAAATTAAAAACTATAATAAAAACCATGAAAATGTCATAAACAAGAAACAGTTTGAAAAACTTACTGTTAGGATTTACAAGGCTATATTTAGAGTTCTGTTGTGAGTCCTGCTGAGTCATGTGGTCAGTCAATTCCTAATCAGACTATTGATAATATTTAGACTTCATCTGTGAAATCAGTTGGTCTTTCTCTGTCCAAATTTGGTCGACCCATTGCTGGAAGCGTTCGCGGTAGATTGGATCATCTTCATAATTTCCACCAAGCACCCAATCTGGAATTTCTATTTTACGCAAATCCACAGCAATACGTGAAACATCACCTAGCCAGAAATCACCATAATCTGGTGCACCATCAGGATAGACAATTGTCATATCAACCAAAGCATCAATCTTATCGCCTAAGATGTTTAAAGCCAATGCCAAGCCACCTGCTTTTGGCTTAAGTAAGTTTTGGTAGGGTGATTGCTGTTTTGCTTGTTTTTCTGCGGTAAAGCGAGTGCCTTCAAGATAATTGAGTAGTGTAAAAGGCTGACTTAAGAGCTGTTCGCAGGCTTTACGCGCTTCCAACATATCGCGATGTTTCAGTTCTGGGTTTTTAGCCACTTGTTCCTTTGAGTGACGTTTCATCATTGGGAAACCCAAAATCTTAAAGGCTTGCCCGACAAAAGGAATAAAGATGAGTTCCCACTTGGTAAAGAAGCGGGTGAGTGGCATACGCGTGAGACCAAAATATTGATTTACTGTGGTATCAACCCAACTTTGATGATTACAAATCATTATATAACGACCTTTTAAATTCAGATCGAGCTTTTCATCAATACTGATTTCCCATTTAAGATTTGGTAAGACTTTTTCAATCAGTTGATTATTTACGCCAATCCAACTATTCGCCAACTGAATATTGGTTTCATCGACTTTTTTTGATTTTTTAAATAATTTTGTAAAACCAAGAGCAAGAACAGGAGGACCATGTAAAAAAGTACTTCCTGTGATCACAGAACCAACAGTAAGTCCTTTACTTACCCTTTCTAATAACGATGCTTTTTTATTTGTGGTAGACATAAATCAAACCTTGAGTGCTAATTTTCGATAAAACAGTCCTTTTAACTATAAACAACAGATATTTAAATACAACTGTATATTTTTAAATGTTCACAATTTTCATATATTCCAGTAATTATAGATACAGAATCTGGGAAATTAAAATTTTTACCATAGAAGACTTAGATGATTACTTAATTTTCAATAATGTGACACATATCTCATAAACGTGGTTTTATGTAAAACAATAAACAGTGGAGAGAATGTGAGTATAAGATCAAGAAAAGTGCATCAAAATATTACAAAAATATAAATAAACTGTTTATTATTAACAAAATATCAATGGTCTGGCTTGATTTTCTCATTCATTATTTGTTCAGACAACAAAATACATAGACAGGAGCTACGCAATGCGTGCATTAGTAATTTCAACATTAGTAGGGGCTGGATTGGTACTTTCTGGTTGCCAAACAATGAGTGGCCAAGGTAACGATATTGGTGGTGTTTCATACGACAAATCTGCTCTAGGTGCTTTAATTGGTGCGGCAGCTGGTTACGGTGTTTCTAAAGGTATTAACAACGGTAGCAGCAGCCAAAACAACCGTGCAATTGCAATAGGTGCGATTCTTGGTGGTGCAAGTGGTTTATATCTCGATAACAAAGAGAAAAAATTACGTGAGCAAATGGCAGGTACAGGTGTTGATGTAGGTCGTAATCCAGATGGTTCTGTTCAATTGATCATGCCGGGTAGCATTACATTTGATACCAATAAATCAAATATTAAACCTAACTTCTACGGCACTTTAAACAAAGTTGCACAAGTGTTGGCTGAAGATAACAAGAGTGCGATTCTTGTAACAGGTTATACAGATAATACGGGCAATGATTCAATCAATATTCCATTATCTCAAGCACGCGCTCAGTCAGTTAAAAATTATTTAGCTGGTCAAGGTGTTTCAGGTAGCCGTATTGATGCGCAAGGTTTAGGTTCTTCTAATCCAATCGCTTCAAATGCAACTGCTGCTGGTAAAGAACAAAACCGCCGTGTAGAAATTAGCATTTACGCAAAACAGTAATTATTACTGATTTAAAAAAACCACCTTCGGGTGGTTTTTTTATTGTGTCGAACAGCTTGCGACAAACTATGGCGTGTTATTTGTATAAGGCATCATAATTTATACATATCCCAAGATTTACTATTGGGATTCTAAAACAGAGATGTCTATAATCATGCTCGAAAACGTGAGAGGTATTACGAGATGTCATCTGCCAGTCAACTCAATGACAAGCAACTTGAAGCGATGAAATATGTTCAAGGGCCATTGTTGGTGCTCGCAGGTGCGGGTTCAGGTAAAACCTCAGTTATTACACGAAAAGTTGCTTTTTTAGTACAGCAATGTGGTATTCCAGCACATCGTATTACTGCTATGACCTTTACCAATAAAGCCGCACGTGAAATGAAGGAGCGTGTCGGTAAGTTATTGTCACGTGAAGAAGCAAAAGGGCTCTCAGTTTCGACTTTCCATACCTTTGGTTTAAATTTATTACGTTTAGAATTAAAAAACTTACCTCTTAAAGCTAATTTTTCGATTTTAGATGCAGACGACTGCAAACGAATTCTGATGGACTTAATGCAGCGCGATAATATGTCGGGTGCAGAAAGTAAAGAACTCATCGCTAAAGCGATGAAGAAAATTTCTGATTGGAAAAATGACTTAGTTTTACCAGAGCAAGCCCATTCAACGTGTGAAACAGTTGACGATGTACAGTTAGCACATTTATATCAACTCTATGAACGTAATCTGCGTGCTTATAATGCCGTTGATTTTGATGATTTAATTGTGATGCCAACGCGTTTGCTGCAAGAGAATGCTGAAGTCAGAGACAAATGGCAAAATCGTGTTCGCTATTTACTGGTAGATGAATATCAAGATACCAATACTGCTCAATATACCCTTGTAAAACTTCTCGTTGGTGTGATGGGGCAATTCACCGCCGTAGGTGATGATGATCAATCTATTTATGCATGGCGTGGTGCAAAGCCTGAGAATATGGCTTTATTAAAAGAAGATTTTCATAATTTAAAAGTCATTAAACTTGAGCAAAATTACCGATCAACCAGTCGTATTCTAAAAGCGGCTAATGCCGTAATTGAAAACAATCCACATATTTTTGATAAAAAATTGTGGAGTGATAAAGGACATGGTGAGAATATCCGTGTGATCACATGTTTGAATGATGATGATGAGGCGGAACGTGTTGTTAAAGATCTCATCACGCATAAATTGATGAATGGTAAAAATTGGAAAGACTATGCCATTTTATATCGTGGTAATTTCCAAGCACGTGTATTAGAAACGCAGCTACGTCAAATGCAAATCCCATATAAATTATCGGGTGGGCAATCGTTCTTTGCTCGTGCTGAGATTAAAGATGTGATGAGCTATTTACGCCTCATTATTAATCCAGAAGATGATAGTGCTTTCTTACGAATTATTAATACACCGAAGCGTGCAATTGGGCCTGTCACTTTAGAGAAACTAGGATTATTCGCACAAGAAAATACTTTATCGTTATTAACAGCTTCTTCTGATCAACGACTGTCGATGGTATTGCCTAAGAAAGCTGCGACTCAATTACATGAGTTTGCTGACTTTATCGCAACATTTACCCGTGAATTGTTAGATGATGATGAGCCTGTACCTAAAGTTCGTCAAATGATTAACGAGGCAGGCTACATCGATTACGTGCGTGAGCAAGCAGCAACACCTGCTCAAGAAAAAACCAAAATCGATAATATTGAGAGCCTCTATACCAGTATCCAAAATCTGATTAATCGTACTGATGATGTTGATGAAAAGAATATTGAAAGTGTGATTCGTAAACTGGTATTGCTCGATATGTTAGAGCAGCAGCAAGAAGAAGAGGACACGGATAAAGTGAACTTATTGACGCTACATGCTGCAAAAGGATTGGAATTTCCTTATGTGTATATGATTGGCTTGGAAGAAGAGCTATTACCACATAAAAACTCGATTGCTTCAGAAACCATTGAAGAAGAACGCCGTTTAATGTACGTGGGTATTACCCGTGCTAGACAAGGGCTAACCTTGACACTTGCTGAGCAGCGTAAAAACGGTGGTCAAATGCGTCAAATGACACCAAGCCGTTTCTTAGACGAATTGCCACAAGATGATCTAGAGTGGCACGGTCGTAAAAAGAAACTCGCACCGAATGTTGATCCGAAAGAGCAAGCTCAGCAATATCTCGCGAATTTAAAAGCATTATTGAAACGTTAAGAAATAGTAAGTAGGAAGTTGTAATGAAAGTTCAAGTTAAAGTATTAGATGCTCGTTTAGGTCAAGAATGGGCGTTGCCTTCTTATGCCACAACGGGTTCAGCTGGTTTAGATTTACGTGCCTGTTTAGATACTGCAATTGATATTGCGGCTGGTGAAACGGTCTTAGTCAAAACAGGTCTAGCAATCTATATCGAAGATCCAAACTTTGCAGGTTTAATTTTACCGCGTTCAGGTCTTGGTCATAAACATGGTATTGTATTAGGAAACTTGGTCGGTTTGATTGATTCCGATTATCAAGGTGAATTGATGATCTCTGTTTGGAATCGTGGGCAAAGTACATTCCGATTAGAACCAGGTGAACGTTTGGCTCAATACGTTTTAGTTCCTGTAGTACAAGCTGAATTTGAACAAGTGCAAGAATTTGTTGCGACTGAACGTGGTGCAGGTGGTTTTGGACATACAGGTCAACACTAATACTGCTTTCATTATCAATTTAAATGCAATGCTTTGCTTAAAAGCATTGCATTTTTGATATTGATTGTTCTTTGGATTTGTATTAAAAAGCAGCTGACAAATTATTTTAATTTTTCTGAACAAGGGTTAACTAATTTCTTAATAGTTCTGTTTTTTGAATCAGCTAATGATTATAAAAATAGGGGTTCACTGTGAATACAAAATATACATTTCCTCTGAATATTTTTCGTGCTTATGATATTCGCGGAAAATTAAATCATCTAACACCTCGTGTAATTCATTCAATTGGCTATGCTTTAGCACAACAATATAAAAATGCAGGACAATATCAAGTCGTTATTGGGTATGACGCACGTCTAACCAGTCCAACTTATGCCAATATTATTCAACAAATTTTTCAAACAGAGGGTTTAACAGTTACTAACATTGGATGTTGCTCATCGCCCATGATGTACTATATCGCGCGTGATTTTGGTGGGAACGGAATTATGGTAACTGCAAGCCATAATCCTAAATCTGATAATGGAATTAAATGGATTTTACAAGGAGAACCACCTAGCCCTGAGATTATTCAGCAGGTCGGTTTAGCAGCTCAATTTGTCTCAGAAAAAATTGGAAAAAATAGTGATCTACAAGAATTATCGCATCATATTATTCCTGAATTTTGTTTAAAATATCAACAATCATTATTAAGTGATATTCAGTTAAAACGCCCTTTAAAAGTTGCATTAGATGGTTTACATGGTTCAGCAGGTCGTTGTGCAAAACTCGTCTTAGAAAAGTTAGGGTGCGAAGTTATTGCGATTCGATGTGAGGCAAATGGCACTTTCCCAGACCATGCACCTGATCCATCACATGCGGAACATTTAAAACAGTTGCAAGCGGCTATCCTTTTGGAAAAAGCAGATATTGGTATTGCCTTGGATGGTGATGGTGATCGAGTCGTTATTCTGGATGAGCTTGCCCATATTATTAGTCCAGACCGCTTATTGTCTTTATTCGCACAAATTTGTTTAAAACAGCATCCTCAAAAAGAAATCGTATTTGATGTGAAATGTTCACAAATGGTGGCCGAGACGGTACAAAAGCTTCATGGCCAAGCCAAAATGATTCGTACAGGAAGTAGTTTCTTGCGCGCATATTTATCTCAATCAAAAGGCAATGCCGTATTTGGGGGAGAGTATGCGGGTCATTATGTATTTAATGATGGTCGTGGTTTTGGTTATGACGATGGTCTATATGCGGCGCTAAGAGTCATGGAATACCTGACTCAATCAGATAAAGCAAACCTTTCTGCTTTATTAGCAATTTACCCTGAACGTTATTGTACTGAAGATACCTATATCAGTACCCATGATATAAACCCTAAACAAGTTTTAAATGATATTGAAATTCAAAGTCATCGTTTAGGTGCTCATTTAAGTAAAATAGATGGTGTAAGACTTGATTTTGATGATGGTTTTGGCATTATTCGAGCATCTAATACGGGTGAGTATTTCACAGTTCGTTTTGATGCAGATAATCCAAGCCGATTAAGTGAAATCCGCCAAGAATTTGTTTCTATGATGCAAGAGCAATATCCGCAAATTGCACAAGAACTCGCACAAGCTTAATAAGGAGACACGCATGCCACATGAGCATATCGGCATTGATAAAGCAAAAATTTTGATTGAAGCTTTGCCGTATATTCAACGTTTTGCAGGTAAAACGTTGGTTGTAAAATATGGTGGCAATGCAATGACTGATCCAGAGCTTGAAAGCTCTTTTGCGCGTGATATTGTGTTATTAAAAACAGTGGGCTTAAATCCAATTGTTGTACATGGTGGTGGTCCGCAAGTTGACTCTTTATTAAAACGTTTAGGACAAGAGTCTGATCGTATTGATGGGATGCGCGTTACTGATCAAGCCACGATGGAAGTGGTAGAAATGGTGTTAGGTGGTAGTGTCAATAAATCGATTGTTAATCTGATTAACCAACATGGTGGTCGTGCAATTGGTTTAACAGGTAAAGATGGTAATTTACTTCGTGCCCGTAAATTGCTGATGGAAAAACAAGAAGCTGATGGCTCAATTTCTCAAATTGATTTGGGTATGGTCGGTGAAGTGACAGGCGTTAAAACCGATGTGTTGGAAATGTTTACCCAAGGTGATTTTATTCCTGTGATCGCACCATTAGGTGTGGATGAAGAAGGGAATACTTATAATATCAATGCTGATCTCGTCGCTGGAAAAGTTGCAGAAGCATTAGGCGCTGAGAAATTGATTCTTTTGACTAATATCACAGGTGTATTAGACGAAAATAAAAACTTATTAACCGGATTAAGTACACAAGAAGTAGATCGTTTAATTGAAACAGGTGTCATCTACGGTGGTATGATTCCAAAAGTCGGTTGTGCATTAGACGCGGTCAAAGGTGGTGTCGTGAGTGCACATATTGTAGATGGTCGTGTACCTCATGCAACATTATTAGAGATCTTTACTGACCATGGGGTTGGAACGCTGATTACCAATCGTGCGAAGCACTAAAGATTAAAAAGACCTCATTGAGGTCTTTTTTTCGTCATGATCTGTTCACGTTATAGTCATTTCAATGTCATTTAATCGATTTAAGGTAACTCTAGACATAAGGAGCTTTCATTATGCTAGAAAAATTAAATCATTATCGTCAGACATTAACTTCACCTTTACGCCAAAAACCATCACAAAATCAATTTCGTTTTGGGTGGGTGGACAATCTAAAAGAATTACAAGAAGTACAAAGATTTAGAGCAAATCAGTTCTCTCATCAATTTGGTATCTCTTTTGAAGATGGTCTCGATCAAGATCTCTATGACTTTGGTTGCGAGCATGCTGTATTACGTGAGAAATGGACTGGTGAAATTGTTGCCTATACACGCCTTAAATTATTTCAGGGGCACGAGATTGGGCAAAGCTATAGCGCTAAAGAGTTTGATGTTGTACCTAACTTTTCGCATTTACCAAGTATTCTAGAAATAGGTCGTACCTGCGTACATCCACAATTCCGTTCTGGAAAAGCTTTATCAATGCTCTGGTTAAATTTGGTGCCAAAGGTGTTGTGGTCAATGCGTGCTAAGTACCTTATGGGATGTGTCAGTATTCATCTTGAAGATAATTTAGCGCGTGCCTATTACACTCATCGTCAGATTCAGCAATTGGGTGATCACCAAATTATTGATATTCGTTCAAAACGCGCATTCGAACCTGAGAGACCAGAATATAGTTTCCCACAAGATGAACGGATGCCAAAATTATTTGATACATATCTAGGTATGCAATCTAAGCTCTCTAAACAAGCATTTTATGATGAAGATTTCAAATGTTTAGATTATTTTGTTTTCTTAGAAATTAATAAGATCGCGACTTCTTTTGTCATGAATAAAATGGTGCAGCGATAGTTATATCATTGTTAGGCTAATACTGAGCACATATTGAGATTTACAAGATATCTAAACCTCATGCACAATAGGCTTAGATGTTAGACAGTTAGAAGATATGTGCCAGCTATTAGGAATGAATTGCGCGACACCAACAGATATTACTTTTTCCTTTCGTGGATTTTCTCAACGAGCTGGCGTTACATCTGATCATTGTGATGGCTTTGGTATCGCATTTTTTGAAGACAAAGCATGTCGCTTATTTGTTGATAATCAATCTGCAGTTGAATCACCAATTGCAGATTTAGTTCGTAATTATCCTATTAAATCTCGTAATGTGATTGCACATATCCGAAAAGCAACACAAGGCAAAATTACGCTAGAAAATTCACATCCATTTCTACGTGAGTTATGGGGGCGACATTGGATTTTTGCGCATAACGGTGATCTACACGATTTTAATCCTCAGCTTAGTGGTCGCTTTGAACCTGTCGGTAATACAGACAGCGAACGTGCTTTTTGTTATTTATTAGATCAAATGGTTGAAGCGTTTGGATATACAGAACCGTGTATAGAGAAAGTTTTTTCTCTGTTAGAACGAATTTCTCCTGAAATTGCTGAGCATGGTACGTTTAATTTTTGCCTATCCAATGGGCAAGCATTATTTAGTTATGCGACAACTAAACTGCATTGGTTAGTAAGAGAATATCCATTTCAACCTGCGCATTTAATTGATTTAGACGTCAAAGTAGATTTTAGCGAGGTAACGACACCTGAAGATCGTGTTGCTGTTATCACGACGGAACCGCTCACACATAATGAATCATGGACTGCATATCAGCCAGGCGAAATGATTTTATTTCAGCATGGGAAACCCATTAAATATGCACTAACACGTGTTGAACGTTTAATTCGAGAAGCAGACAATCCACTGTTAAAACGAATTACCAAAGCAGATCAATATTAATTAGGTATAATCAAAATTAATACATGATATATACCTTTTTTATAATATGAATTCCTTAACTTTTATATTTAAATTCCATTATGAACTTGGTTTTAAAATTGGTTAAAAAATACTTGAGTGTTTTGATTGGGTAAAATATTTAAATAAATATAAAACAATAGGTTAATTTATTTTATTGAAAATATTTAAAATCTGACAAAAATGCTGTGTTTTTATTTAATTACTTAGTCGATATTATGTCCTTATTCAATAAATCACATTGGTTTTAGGAATCGATATGGGCATGAAATGGTCTACCGAATATAATACAGGAATAGAGGTAATCGATGATCAACATCGACGTATTCTGGATTATATTAATGAAATCGCTGATTTAAAATATTCCCATGATCGTGTAAAAATGAAAAGTGTATTAGATAATATTATTGACTATACACAATCACATTTTACGTTTGAAGAAAGTTTACAAGAAGAAGCAAACTATAAGTATCGTGTACCTCACAAGCGTGTGCATGACTTATTTATCAAAAAAATAGAGGCTTATCGTGAGCGCTTTGAACTGGGTCATGAAATTGATAAAGAATTGCATGAAGCTCTCTCTAAATGGTTAATTAATCATATTCGCCATGATGATGCAGATTATGTAGGTGCAGTGAGAGAAAATATGATTGGAATTATTAAAGAAAATGAAAAGAAAAAAGGAAAGAATTGGTTCTCAAGATTCTTTGCTTAATGAAATAATAAAAATAATAAGACCTCTTATTATAAAAAATAATAAGGTGAGTATGAGTGAAAAATAAGAGGTCAACTTAATATAATAATAACTAGGCGCGGCAAGTCATCTTTATGGTGATTTGCCTTTTTCTTTCGATATCTTTTGTTTTGATTTTCAGACGTGACAAAGGCAAAATAGATTGAATATTTCATTGTAAGCTCCATAAAGAAGCACAATGAGTTCAAAGCTTTTTAAGGAATGCAGTATGCAGGACACAACTCTGTCACGCTGGCTTACACCAGTGATGGCGTTTTGCTTATCTTTTGTCATGATTAGCACATTAGCACCAACTGTGGGTATTCAAATTGATCGTCAATTTGATTTTTGGTTATTGTGGCTAGGAACCATGCTTTTATTAGCACTACCGATTGGTTTTCTTGAAATTGCCTTAGCGAAACGTTCACAGATGACCGCGTTACAAGCCCTTTCTACTTTAACGCGTGATGCTGATGCTTCCCCGAAATGGCGTTTAGTAGGTTGGTTCGCAGTTGTTTTTGTTCCTTTCTTTGCAGGAAGTATGATAAATACATCTGCTCACATTGTGACTGAGCAGCTTGCATTAAATCTTCCTGTTCAAATCCTTTTCGCTGTTTTTGCCGTTATAGCGCTTGGTTTATCTTTTATACCACGCCAATTTTTAATTGGACTTACAACAATTGGAGTCATTGCTGCTTTCATTGGTGCAAATGTGATGGGAACTCAGTTAACTACTTGGCACTGGACAGGTATTGAGTTTAAAGAGTGGGGCAATGCTACAGTGCTTGCTTTAGTCGCAAGTGGTCTAGGTCTAGGATTGTATTGGCAAAGTAGTTTAGCGACAGTGAAGAAACAACAAGCGGTCACAAGTTCAGTCTTTCCGATCTGGGTCGCGCAGCTTATTGCTGTCATTGCATTTGGTTTCTTCTCTACCCAAGCGCAACTTCCAGCATTAGCGTGGGTTTTTGCTGCGATAATGTCTGCTGCATTATTGATCCAATTTGCTAAAGAGCAGTTAGCACAACGCCAACTTGCAATCATTATTCAATGGGGCATTATTCTCGCGGCAATTGCAGTTTGGGCTGTGCCACAAGTTGAACAAATTTTTAATACTCTATTGATGATTTGGGGACTAGTGATTTGTTTGATTTATGCAGTTTTTGCAGGCTGGATTATGAAGATTAGCCATCTTCGTAAAGCTATGGGTTTTAGTAATGAATTATTTTATAACGTATGGCGTATTGCGGTACGTTTAGTTTTACCGCTTTCAATTTTGATTGCGATTGTCGCAGTTATTGGGCAAGTTTTATAATGGAACAGAAACAAGTTTGGGTTGCATTTGCGACACCTGAACAGCAATTTATGATTGGTGTTCCATTCAATGAAGGAATGACTGCACAACAAGCGATTGATGTAAGTGGTTTAGCAGAGCAGGTAAAACTTCCAGAGGTTTTAAATCTTGGGATATTTGGTAGCAAGATTGAGGTAGATACTGTTTTGCAAGTGGGTGATCGAGTAGAGATTTATCGTCCATTAACGATTAATCCTAAAGATATTCGACGCAAGCGTGCCGCAAAGAACCC
This sequence comes from Acinetobacter sp. AG1, assembly GCF_001005525.1. Classification (NCBI taxonomy): domain Bacteria; kingdom Pseudomonadati; phylum Pseudomonadota; class Gammaproteobacteria; order Moraxellales; family Moraxellaceae; genus Acinetobacter; species Acinetobacter sp. AG1. Next base: position 72,110 of record NZ_LBMZ01000117.1, read on the forward strand.
CGTTGGGCGTTTTATTAAGGGTAATCGTTTTAGACCATCAAGTTCATAAATAAAACCCCTCACGAATGATTCGGTGAGGGGTTTCTTTTTTTTGGAAACTATTTATAGTGGAGGCGCAGTCAGAATCGCTTCTTTTGATGCTGGTAAACCAGGTTGTGATTCGGGAATTGTATCTAAACCTTCTAGACGTTCTACATTGCCATTCGCATCGAAATAAACTTTTAAGTGTTGACCGCGTACTGCTGGTATTTTTGCTTTTTTAGCATAAGTACCAGGGGTGTAGTTGTAGATATAGTCCCAACGTAATGGATTTAATGGATCTGTAACAGTTGGACTACCCAGTAAGAAACGGACTTGCTGAAAGCTCATGCCGACTTGTACTTGTGATGCTTGTGCTTTAGTTAATGGTGTTCCCTGTGGAATATCGACTTTATAAACACCAAAGACTGAACAACCGCTAAGTACTGAAGTGACGAATAACGCCAGCATGATTTTTTGCATTTTGCTACACTATCCTGATAAATGATGATGCATTTGGTTCAAGGATAGATCATACTGCATCTAAACTCTATTGCCTATTCCAACTTAAGATTTGTTGAGAGACCTTTTTAAATGCCTATTTCCAATCAAGACTTACGCAAAGCTGGACTTAAAGTCACCCTTCCTCGTATTAAGATTTTGGAATTGTTAGAAAATTCAAAACAACATCATTTAAGTGCTGAAGATATTTATAAAACTTTGCTTGAACAAGGTGAAGATGTTGGTTTAGCAACTGTTTACCGAGTGTTAACACAATTTGAAGCGGCTGGCATTATCCAACGTCATCATTTTGAAAATAATCATTCAGTTTTTGAAATCATGCAAGAAGATCATCATGATCATCTTGTTTGCTTAAACTGCAACAAAGTTGTTGAATTTACGAATGATATTATTGAGAAAGAGCAACATGCTGTTGCAGATCAGCATAATTTTGCCTTAACTGGTCATTCATTAAACTTATACGGTTATTGTAGTGATTCTGAATGCCAAGATGCTTATCGTAAAAAATGAGTTTTATTTAGTTAAAGCTAAGTACTTTACTAAAATTAAACAAATAAAAAGGAAGGTCATAAAAAACCTTCCTTTTTTAATGGCTTAATTTGAATTATTGACCATCAAAGGTAATATTTCGGCTCGCACTCAATAACTGATCTGTACCTTCTTCTGAAAGTTTAATTGTGAGACGTAAGTCATTTGGCGAGTCAGCATGCTTCAGTGCATCTTTATACGTAATTTCACCTGCTTTGTATAAATCAAATAATGCTTGGTCAAAAGTCTGCATACCTAACTCACGAGAACGCTTCATGAGATCTTTGATTTCATGTACTTCACCTTTGCGTATGTAGTCTGCTAAAAGTGGTGTATTAATCAGAATCTCAATTGCTGCGCGACGTGAATTACCATCTGGCGTTGGGATCAACTGTTGAGCAACCATCGCCTTGAGATTAAGTGATAAATCCATATGCAATTGAGGATGGCGATCTGCTTCAAAGAAGTGGATAATACGATCAAGTGCTTGGTTTGCATTGTTTGCGTGTAGTGTTGCGAGCACTAAGTGACCTGTTTCAGCAAAAGCAATTGCATAGTCCATGGTTTCACGAGAACGAATCTCACCAATTAAGATCACATCAGGTGCTTGGCGAAGCGTATTTTTTAATGCGACTTCAAATGAATCTGTATCAATCCCGACTTCACGTTGAGTGACAATACAACCCGCATGTTGATGTACAAATTCAATTGGGTCTTCAATGGTAATAATATGACCCTTTGAATTTTGGTTACGGTAACCAATCATTGAAGCTAATGAGGTTGATTTACCTGTACCTGTTGCGCCTACAAAGATAATAATACCGCGTTTGGTCATGGCGAGTTCTTTCAGCACGCTAGGGAGCTTGAGTTCATCCATGGTTGGAATAACAGTTTCAATACGACGTAAAACCATTCCAGGCATATCACGTTGTTGAAAGGCGCTTACACGGAAACGAGCTGTTTTCTCACGATTGACGATCGCAAAATTACACTCTCTTGTTTCAGCGAATTCTTTACGCTGCTTATCTGACATAATTGAATGAAGTAACTGACCAACGACTTCACCTGAGAGTTTAGACTTTGAAACAGGCACAATTTGACCGTTGATTTTCATTGAGGGTTCAACATCTGCAGTGACAAATAAATCAGATGCACTTTGTTGAATCATTAAATTGAGTAAATCATTAAAGTCCATGATATTTCTCTAATCCGTTTATTATTATAGGAATGACTCAGGTTGTTTTGCTGCAGTACGGGCAACTTGAGGACTAATAACACCTTTTGAAACCAAGGTCTTAAGACTTTGGTCAAGTGTAGTCATACCGTAGTTTGCACCCGTTTGGATGGCAGAATACATCTGAGCCACTTTATTTTCACGTACAAGGTTACGAATGGCTGGAATTCCAATCATGATTTCATGCGCTGCAACACGACCACCACCATTTTTCTTCAATAATGTTTGTGAAATAACGGCTTGTAGTGATTCAGAAAGCATGGCACGAACCATATCTTTTTCTTCGGCAGGGAATACGTCGATGACACGGTCAATCGTTTTAGCTGCAGAGGTGGTATGCAGTGTACCAAAAACCAAGTGACCTGTTTCAGCCGCAGTTAAAGCAAGTCGAATGGTTTCTAAATCACGCATCTCACCGACAAGAATAATGTCAGGGTCTTCACGAAGTGCAGAACGAAGTGCTTGGTTAAAGCCATGAGTATCACGATGCACTTCACGTTGGTTAATCAAACATTTTTTAGATTGGTGTACAAATTCAATAGGATCTTCAACTGTTAAAATATGGTCATAACGGTTTTCATTAATATAATCAATCATCGCAGCGAGCGTCGTTGATTTACCAGAACCCGTAGGTCCTGTAACCAAAACGATACCACGTGGATAATCACAAATTTCTTTAAAAATTGAACCTAAACCAAGGTCTTCCATGGTTAAAACTTTAGATGGAATGGTACGGAATACTGCGCCAGCGCCACGGTTTTGGTTGAATGCGTTCACACGGAAACGTGCAATATTAGGCACTTCAAATGAAAAGTCAGTTTCTAGATCTTCTTCATAATCACGACGTTGTTTATCATTCATGATGTCATACACTAAGCGGTGTACATCTTTATGTTCTAGTGCTGGTAAATTAATACGACGGACTTCACCATCTACACGAATCATTGGTGGCATACCTGATGAAAGATGTAAGTCTGAAGCACCGTTTTTAACTGCAAATGCTAGTAATTCTGTAATATCCATGATTTCCCCGAAACAATCAAAATGCCTCATTCTTTTATAGAATAATATACGGCTTTCACTCTGTGTTACCAACATATTATAGAATGTGAGAGAAAAAAAGATTTTGTAAGTGAGAACTGTGTCAATGAATAAATCTGAGCAATTCCGTCAATCTGTTTTAAATCAAATAGAGCAAGCCTGCCAGCTGGTGAAACGTGATCCTTCAACTGTGCAATTGTTGGCTGTTTCAAAGACTCATCTGAGCCAAACCTTACGAGAAATGTATGCTGTTGGTCAGCGTTGTTTTGGTGAAAATTATTTGCAAGAAGCCTTGAATAAAATTGATGAGTTACAAGATTTAGATATTGAATGGCATTTTATTGGTCATGTACAACGTAATAAAACCAAGCATTTAGCAGAAACATTTGATTGGGTGCATGGAGTCGATCGCTTCATTATTGCAGAACGGTTATCCAATCAACGTTTGGAAAATCAAAAACCGTTAAATATCTGTATTCAGGTAAATATTGATGGGCAAAATTCTAAAGATGGCTGCCAACCAAATGAGGTTTTAGAATTGGTTCATCAAATCAGTCAGCTTCCAAATATCCGTTTACGTGGATTGATGGTGATTCCGGCACCTGAAAATTATGCTGCGTTTATCGATGCCAAAGCCTTATTTGATGAAGTTAAGTCTCAGCATGCACAGCCGCAAGACTGGGATACATTAAGTATGGGCATGTCTGCCGATCTTGAAGCTGCGATTGCAGCAGGTTCAACTATGGTCAGAGTAGGAACAGCATTGTTTGGGAAAAGAAGTTAATTTATTATTAAAATTAAATTGTATGTAATGATTAAAGATGTAAAATATTTCGTTTTTAAATTGGAGGTATTTTGTTTAATATAACCTTTTTAAATAATTATTAAAAATGAATTTAGATTGTCTAATTTCTTTTTTAATTTATGAAGCCAAATATTTAAATTTATAGAGCTATATATCATGAATAAAATTTTAATGACCTCATTATTAATGTTAATGGTCGTTTTTTCAGGCTGTGTTACTACACGTGGGATGGTTACCTTAAATGGTCCAAAATTAATTAGTCAGCCAGAAAATTTGAACAAAATAGCAATTATTAAACTTGTTGAAGATGATCGAATTTTTGAAAATAAACCCAAAACTCCAAATATTCCTTCGTTAAAGGGTGGTTTAGATAAAGCAACTTCTGAAGATAAAGCTAGAGCGATTGCAAGAAAAAGAAATGCTTATGGTCAAGCACTTGGAGATATTATGCTACGCGAAGGTACAGTTGCTTCAACTGTACAGAAGCGTGTAGTTAGTGCTTTAAATCAAGCAGGATATAAAGTTTTACCAGCATCTGAGGAAAATAATCAGAAAGCGGACTTGATTATTTCAGTGAAAATTAATAAGTTTTGGTCTTGGGTTGAGCTTGGTTTTTGGGCTGCAAAATTAAATACTGAAATTGAAACAACAATTTTAAATGAAAAAAAACCTACGAAAGAAACTATAGTTGAAACAAAAATTACCAAATCAGTTCAAGCTGTTACTGGTGCAATGTGGATAAAAAATACTAATCTTGCTTTAGATGATTATGAAGCTAAACTAGTAAGTAAATTAAAAGAGTTGAACTCAAATTAATTTAGTGTTTGTGCTGCTTGAATTTTTTTATTAAAGTTTTTAATTAAAATAACTTTTATAATAATCTTAAAACTAAAAGCCTCAGTTAAAATTGAGGCTTTTCGATCATCCAACCACTTCAATCCGACTCGAACCTGACCCAATCGGTTGTACTTGAATTTGTACAGGAATACGCTCATGCATTTCCTGAATATGTGAAATTAACACCACTTTACGACCCTGACTTTGCAGCTGATCTAAGGCATTCATCACCATATGTAAAGAAGAGGCATCCAGCGTCCCAAAGCCTTCATCAATAAACAGTGATTCGATTTTCATGGAACCAGAGGCCATATTGGCTATGGCCAAGGAAATCGCAAGGGCAGTCAGGAAAGACTCACCACCAGACAGTGAAGCCACTGAACGAGTTTCTCCATCCATATCATGGTCAATAATAGCAAGGCTGAGGGAGTTCTCTAAACGCTTTAAGGTATAACGCTGCGATAGCATTGCTAATTGTTGATTGGCATATTCAAGCAGAATATCCAGATTATATTGCTGGGCTAAATCACGGAAATCCTTACCTTTAGAATCGCCAATTAAACTGGAAATTTTATTCCAGCGATGTTCCTGCTGCTGAATCTGCTGGATTTGATCTGCAAATTGCTTTTGCTTGGCAAGGTTTTGTTGATGTAGTTCCAGTTTCAGCTTGAACTGATCATGTTGTTCGCCTTGCTGTTGTAGCTTCTCACGATTGAGATGCATATGCTCAAGCAACTGGGGATATTCGATGGATGGCTGTTGTTGCTGATGCATCTGTAATTGCTGTTGCAGCGTTTTCAATGCAGAGGCGGCCTCATTGAGCAAACGTTCTGCATGTTGTAGCGATGTTCGTATTTGCTGTTCTTGCTCAGCACGAATAGCAAGTAAATCAGCTAATTGATGCTCTTCAAATTCAGCATGCTGGTCTAACCATGCTCGAATTTCAGTCTTGGATTGGATGAGGGTAGATTGTTGTTGCTGCTGTTGGGCTTTGAGCTGTTCCAGTTCATTTTTCTGCTGTTCAAAACTTTGACGAGCCTGTTCAAAACGCTGCTTGATCTGCTGATATTGATTTTGGAGTTGCTGACGCTGTTGATCGTGTTGGTTTAACCATTCATTGGCTTTAAGTTCGGTTAAACCTGTCATCGCTACAATCAGTTGATGCGCTGACTCTGTATTTTGTTTGCCTTTAATCTCGACATCTTTGAGTTGCTGACTAAACTCCGCATGTTGAGTGATCAAGCTGGTTAAATTGGACTTTAATAGATTCAGTTGCTGTTCAAGCTGCTGCTGTTGTTTGCTGAGTGTTTCAGCTTGTTCAAGCTGTTGAACACGTTGCTGTAAACGTTGTGCTATCTGTTGGCTGTAGCTCAGCGTTTGCTGTTGCCATGAGTTTTGTTCATCGCTGCTCAGGCAATCTACAACATGCTGAATCTGTTGCTGTGACTGCTGTACGCTTTCCAGTTGATAGCGGATATTTTGAATCGTTTGAGTCAGGTAATAGTGGTCTTTATTGGCCTGAAGCAGTTGCTGTAACTCAATTTCAATCTGCTGTTTGAACTGGGTTGTCTCATTGATGCATTGCTGTTGAGCTTTAGCCATTTCCACATGCGACTGAGTTAAATCTAAGGGGACGTCGAACTGTGCTGCATGTTTGACTAACTCCTGATGTTGCAGTTTGAATTTACCATCCGCTTGTTGCATGGCAGATTGCAATTGAGTCAGTTCGGTACGAATCTGGGTAAATTGCTGCTGTGTGTTTTGCCAAAGTTGAAAGCATTGTTGCTCTTGTTGAATGGCCTGTTGCTCTTGCTGTTGTTGAAGTTCATACAAGGCTTTGGAGAGCTGACTGGCATCGTCACGGTAGGGGTGTTCGGTGCTGCCACAGACCAGACAGGCTTCGCCGTGTTTGAGTTCAGCACGCAGATGTTCAATATTTTCAGCATGTAGTAAACGTTGTTGTTGCAATATTTGCTGCAATTTTTCCCGTTCAGTTTTGGCAGACTGGAATTCACCTTGGCTGGTTTGTAGTTGTTGTTCAATCTGCTGGTGTTGTAGCTGTGTGCTACTGAGCTGATGACTTAGTTCATCACATTCTTTTTTAAGTTCAAAATAATGCTGCAATTTTTGTTGAATAATATCCAGTTGATTCAGTCGAGCCTGTTGTTGCTCTCTGAGTTTTTGTTTCTGCTCAATTTGGTTTTCAATCTGTTGTGGTGTGCCAAATTTTTGAATGAGCCCATTTAACACGATCTGATCTTGTTCAAGCTTGGACTGTGCGTGTTGAATCGAACCTAAATTCTGTTCGACTTTTTGGTATTGCTGAATAAATTGCTTGAGTTGCTGCAGATGTGCATTCAAGCCTTTATCTAAAGCGGAGAATTGTGTGCTCTGTAGCAATTGCTCCGAGCAGCTTTGTTGTTGTATGGATAGGCTGTGGCGACTTTGTTCAAACTGCTGTTGTTGCTCGAGCAATGGTTGTTGTTGCGCTTCGTTTTGGTTTAAGCGGACTTTGGTTTTCTTATATTCATCGGCAATATATTCACGTTCCTGTACATATTTACGCACTTGAGTGAGTTCATGCTGATGGTTTTGTTCAAAGCTTTGAAATTGCTGTAAGGCTGTTTCAGCTTGGGTATAAGCTGTTTTTTCTTGCTCAAAGTGAGTGCTTAACGTCGTAAAGTGCTGCTGCTTATGTTGAATCTGCGGTTCAAGCTGTTGCAGTGCTTTTTCTAGTTGTTGCTGTTGGAACACAACAGGACGAATGCCTGAGAAGGTTTCGAGTTGGCTGAGTCGACTGCGATCTGCTGCTAAAGCCTGATGTGCTTGAATTTGAATGTCATGCTGTTGTTGTTTCAGTGTGATTTCAGTTTGAAGTTTCTGTCGCTGTTCAAACCATTGTTGCTGTTGATTGAGCTGAACTTTGTTGGCTTCCAACTGTTGAACCTGTTGCTGTACCTGCTGGAATTGAGCCTGTAATTCGGCAATTTCTTCATCTGAACGAATTTCAATATGACCGAGCACATTTTCGAGTTGCTTGCGCTGGTTGCTAATTTCACGGGTCTTTTCAAAAGCCAGTTGTCCAATTTTGGCAAAAATACTGGAGTTGGTCAGATATTCGAGTAATTCACCACGTTCATTATCGCGTGCCTTTAAAAATGCGGTCACTTCGGACTGCGCCAACAGTACCGCACGAGTAAATTGCTCAAAACTGAGTTGGGTAATTTGTTGAATATGCGCTTCAACCGCTTTGGTTTTATCTGCAATCACCACGCCATCGGTCAGACATTTGAGTGAACGTTGTACACTTTGTAGTTTGCCACTGGCATTTTCACGGGCACGTTTAATTTCCCAACGTGCGAGGTAATGTTTCTGGTCTTGCGCCACAAAACACAGTTCGGCAAAACCATGGCCTGTGCCGCGACGTAGAACCGTTAAAGGGGAGTTGGTCAGCAGTTCAGAACCATCGACATCTAACAGCTTACCGTCACTTTCTTTGAGGCGTGGAATTTTATTAAATAAGGCCAGACACATGGCATCTAAAATCGTAGATTTACCTGCGCCGGTTTTTCCGACAATGGCGATCAGTCCCGCACTGGCCAAAGGCTCAGTTTCAAAATCAATAAAATGCTCATCTGCCAGAGATGCCAAATTTTTTAGTCGAATTGATAAAATTTTCATGGCAGGTCCTTAAACAGTCTGATCATCTTCAAGTTGCTTTTGTGCTTCTGCGACCAAACTCATAAAGTCTTGAGTGACTTCATCATCGGCGTGATAGCCTTTTTTCTCCCAAATTTGCTGAAATAGTTTTTCGGGTGTCGGTGGTTCTAAACTAATAGTTTGCTTGCTCTCGGCAGTACTTTCATTGGAGAGATATTGTCTGGAAATCCGCACCAGTCGATAACGATCTTTGGGCAAGGCATCTTCAAATTGTTGTCGTAGATTAGGCTGTGGTGGCGTCGTAGTGTGATATTCGATATCGACATATTCACGGTGCTCCAGATTTTCGATCGGTTCATTAGGTAGATTGCGCAGACGTTGCATGACCACACTGAGTTCATCTTTAATTTTATGCAGTTGAATACTTCGGGGTATTGGCAACGCTTCAAAGCTAAACGCGTCTTCATTTTTTTTAGGATCAATGCTGACTTCAACCACTTGATGTTTATAGTTGATTTCACTAAATGACAAAGGAATTGGTGAACCGCTATAACGAATATGTGGATGCTGTACCTTTTGTGGTTTATGTAAATGACCCAGCGCCACATAATCAATGCTGTCATCGAACAGCGCTGTAGATAATGCCTCTTCATTGCCAATGATAATCGGCCGCTCTGAATCGGAGGTTTCTCCACCTTGCATATGCGCATGTGACATTAGAATTAAGGCTTGATCATCGCTTTTACGGCGTTTGGCTTCTTCAATTAATTGTTGGTGTAGATAAGCAATTGCATTTTGGCTATTGGTGGTCTGTTCATTAAAGCCTGTGATTTCAGCTGAACGTAGAAATGGTAGGGCAATACACCACGCCACAATCTGTTTTTGCTCATCATAAATCGGCAAAATTAAACGTTCTAAATCGAGGCTTTTATCTTTATTCCAGCGAATTACACCAACGGTTTTGGCATTGTATTTTTCTAATAAGGGTTCAACTTGTTCAATCCGATAACCCGAGTCATGATTGCCAGCAATCATTAAGGTTTGCATCTGTGGGGCAACTTCATGGGCATCCGCAAGGAATTGATATAGTTGTTTTTGTGCCTGTGAGCTGGGATTAATCACATCAAAAATATCGCCTGCAATCAATAAGGCATGCGGTTGTTTTGCTTTGATTTGCCCAAGTAACCATGCCAGAAATTTTTCATGTTCGTAGTGGCGGGAATGATTATAAAAAAACTGCCCCAAATGCCAGTCAGACGTATGAAAAAAACGCACGGTCATAAATGAATCTAAACATAAAATAAACCCGAATAAGGTAGCACGGATTCAGCCAAAAAGTAGAGCCTTGCAGCGTTGAATAACATAGACAAGATATGTCTTGATCATTATGAAATGATCAACTAGTTTGTTACCAACATTATTACTAAAAAACAGGAAATAAAAGAATGAGTTTAGGAAAAGTAAGCCGTGAAATCATGGATCATATTATGTTAATTGGTTTAGACCGAGTGGCAAAACGCAATGCTTTTGATAGTCATATGATTGAAGATTTATCTTTAGCTTTAACTGAATATGAAAATAATCCTAAACTACGTTGTGCTGTGATTTTTGCACATGGTGATCATTTCACTGCGGGCTTAGATCTTGTTGAATTACAGCCCAAAATCCCTCAAGGGATTTTTAGTTTTGAAGAAGGACAAATTAATCCTTGGGGTGTTGGAGGGCGGCATAGAACTAAGCCTGTCGTTGTTGCGGTGCAAGGGATTTGTTACACCGCTGGGGTAGAGTTGATGTTGAATGCAGATGTTGTTGTCGCTAGCGAAGACACGATTTTTGGTCAGCTTGAAGTATTACGCGGAATAATGCCTTTTGGTGGAGCAACAGTGCGTTTTGTGCAGGCTGCAGGTTGGCAAAAAGCCATGCCGTATTTATTGACAGGAAAAACTTTTGATACCCAAAAAGCCAATGAGCTGAATTTGCTTTCTGAAATTGTTGCTAAGGGCAACCAACTTAATCGGGCTATCGAGATTGCCCAAGAAATTTGTATTGCTGCGCCACTTGCATTGCAAGCATTGTTGGCTTCAGCAACTGATGCAGTCACTCAGGGAGAGGTTTTTGCATTTCAGAATATGGACAGTTACCTCAAGCCATTGTTTGCATCGCAAGATGCTCAAGAAGGCGTACGTGCGATGCTTGAGAGACGTCCACCACAGTTTAAAGGTGAGTAAGCTTTGGTTTGAGTTCATCTGAAGTTTATTTTGCTTATCGACGGAGTCGTTTAGATTTTCCTTCTTTCAGGCTTATATTGTGATTGTATTCTTTTCAATGCATGAAATAAGTAGTGGTGTCTTTCTGGAGCGAGTCCAAGACCAAATGTGATAGGCTGATTTGCCTCAATGACAATTTGGGCTTGTTGTTTATTGGATGAGTTAGTTGAACGGTTTTCTCTAATTCGACTAACGTCATTCCAATTAAAATATTTTGATTTTCCTATTCTGCCAATTCCCGTAAATATACGTCCGCCTTGTTGATTAATGGTGAGCTCAATTTTACCAAATAGCATCATTAGTGTAAGCGAACCAAAAATAATGGTTCCAATCAGAAATGGGATACCAAATAGACTTTGTAAGAGGCTAAATTGCTGTTTTGCGATTTGAGTTCCATAGATTCCGCCTAGGGAACCACCAGACCAAATCAACATAAAAGGCACTAGAAAGAAAGCAATCGGGCTTCTCAGCGTTGCGCCTAGTTTAATTTCTTGCATATTATTTTTATACCAAGTACCGCTTGGGGGTTGATTGATATCAAACGCATATGATGGCGTATCAAAATTTTCAGAAACACGAAAAATATGATTGCAAACTTGGCATTTCCCCATATCCGTTTGGATATTGATATTTTCATTTACAACGTCAACCTGACAGTTTGGACATTTCATTTTTATAGTGCTTAACTTGCTTAATTTTATGAAATTTTAGTATAGCATTGTCATTTTGCATTCTCATCAATTTCACATATACCGAAGACATTATTATCTAAATCAAGAAAGTAACCTTGCCAACAACGGTTTGGGATAGCAAATTTTTCCATAGCGACTTTGCCTCCCAAACTTAAAATTTTACTAGCAGTTTCATCAAAGTTTTTAACTTCAATAGTACAAGTAAACGCATTTGTTCCGCATCCAGTCGGTGGTGTTGCAACAGGGCGTTGTAGTAAACCGCCGTGGATACCTTCAGTTTCGATACGATAGTATTCAATAGCTAAACCTTCTACTTTCTCAAAGTGCCAGCCGAATAAAGATTGGTAAAAATGGGCATCACGTTGCGGATTTGATGACTGAATTTCAAAATAAGTAATCGTATTCATCGCGGTATCCTTATCTTTTTTGTTTATAAATTATTCTAAATAGATCGAGCCGATGATTCATAAAGATTTATGTAAGCGAGCTGCTTTAGTTAAAAATTCTTTGATTAAATCAAGATCAACTACTTAATTTATATAAAAGTAGAATATTGCATGTGATCATGCACATTTAAAGTAGTCAGACCTTGAGCCAATAGCAAAATCGTATTTTGTATATGATCTCGGAATAACTTAAGCTTAAAAAAATGGTTCTATGATTTGAAGGAATTTACTCAAAAAATTATGTGCATTTTTAATTAAATTTTAGAAAATGTGGACTTGGTAATCTTTGACAGTTTCTTTATTTCAAGAAAGTGAATTCATGACGAAAAATTTTGCTTAGATGCGGTCAAACTAAAATGATAGGCAAATAAAAACCGACGATTCGAGTGATGATAAATCGTCGGTCAAAATCTTTTTCAACGGCTTTGGCTGCTAACAAAGCCATTGTTAAAGATGGAGAGTCATAATGAAAGGTCACCGAAAAATATTGCGGATGCCGTGCAATGAACATTCGGTTGCTGCGACCTTGTACCCTATATAACGCTGCTTGGTGTGGATTGGTTGACATAAAAATGAAAAAAAAGTGAAAAAAATTTATAATTATTTTTGAAGTAGATTAGATTTGGTTTATTTACATGATTTCATTGCGTTTGTATTACCTTTGGTTTTTTATTGTGTGCTTGATTTCTAGCCTAATCGCTGGAGTCATCGCTGCAATTTTACCTAATAGCATTGGAGGAGTGCTTACAGCTATCCCTTATTTAATTGCAATGATTTTTGTTTTATTCAAATTTCTAAAAAAACAACATCGCGCACCAACCCTCTCGGAAAAGAAACGATTAAGCCTTGGATTTAGCCTAATTTTTTGGGGTTACAATGCATGTGGCTTACTTTTAGGATTGTTTATTTTTGCACGTAAAGATCCAGAAATTTGGCAAAATTTTATTTTATATTTCAAGCAACCTATGTTTTTAATTATTGTTGTTGCAATTTGGTTGATGATCGCAGCACCGTTATTTTTAATTACGTATTGGTTTTATGGCGCACAAGCACAACGAATGGCAAATAAGATGTTTAACGGGTAATAAAGTTCACTTGTAATTCACCTGTATTCTGCTAAAACTTTTAATACGATTCATTTTTGATAGATCAGTCCATGAAAAGAATGATGGTATTGGTGACAGGTGCAAGTGGGTTTATTGGTTCTCATCTTTTACCTTTTCTATTGAAAAATAATTTTCAAGTGATTGCACTGACACGACAAAAAAATAAAGCTTCTTATGATCCACATTTAACATGGGTGAATGATTTAGATGAAATTAAAGTCATTGAAATTGATTATGTGATTAATCTGGCTGGTGAAAATATAGGTCAAAAACGTTGGACTGATCAAAGAAAGAAACAACTGATACAAAGCCGAGTGGCCATGACGGAGAAACTTTATCATTGGTTACAGCAAAAAAGCATCTTCCCCCAATGTATTATTTCTGGTTCGGCAATTGGTTATTACGGGATTGATCCTCAAGAAAAGTGGACGGCAATCTGTGATGAAAATACACCGTCGCAAGCAATTTTTATGTCTGAGCTTTGTCAGGCTTGGGAACAAACAGCACTTAAATTTACTCAACAAAATACTAAGATTATCCGTTTAGGGGTTGTTTTCGGTGATGGTGGAATCTTGCCGCAAATGTTATTGCCGATTCGATTGAATATGATTGCTAAGATTGGGTCAGGCAAACAGCCTGTTGTTTGGATTCATATTCAAGATGTTTTAAGAGCAATTATTTTTTTACTTCAATTAGACAGTCATCAAAAAGTTTATAATCTAGTAGCACCAGAGCAAGTGAATCAACAAGCTTTTGCTAATATTGCTGCACGAGTTTTGAAACGTAAACCTTTTATGACGATGCCTAAGTGCGTGTTTGAATTAGCCTTAGGCGAACAATCACAATTAATTTTAAATGGTCAATATGTAACGCCTCAGGCATTATTCACTCATGGTTTTAAATTTCAGTATCCCAATTTAGAGCAAGCCTTAACCGAAATTTTATTGGATCACTAAATTTTTTTTCTTCAAACGACTTGGTGAATAGGCACTTGGGTCAACAATAGGCACTTGTTTTAAAATGAGTTGGCGTAACAATTGCGCTGAACCAGCACCCATACATAGACCATTACGGAAATGCCCAAAATTCGCCCATAAGTTGGCTATATCAGGCATTTCACCAATATAAGGAATTCCCTGAGGTGAACTAGGACGTAAACCTGCCCAACGGCTTACGATGGGGAATTGTTTTAACTCAGGGACCATATCTAAACATGCGCTTAAAATATCTTGCTGTGTTTGCTCATCCACAGCCGTACTAAAACCACAGTCAGCCATACTGGAACCACAGACAATATGACCATCTTGACGTGGAATGAGATACATCACACGGTTCATACACATAGTAGGCAACCAGTTTTCAGGTGTTTTGAACAGCAGCATTTGCCCCTGTATGGGATGCACAGGAATTTGTCGATGTATGTGTTCTTCCCAAAATTGACTCCATGCACCCGAGGTCAGAACAACATGATCAGCATGAAAAATTTCACCGTTTGAAGTTTGTATTCCGTGTACCATTTTATTTTTAACAATTAGTTGATCAATCGAGCAGTGCTCAAAAAAACGAACGAAAGGATGCTGTTTAAGATAGCTGATGAGAGATTGTAATAAACGAGGATTACGTACATTCGACAGTTGCGGAAAATGGATGGCTTGTTGAAATTTTTCTGAAATATGCGGATTAATTTGTTCGAGTCGTTTGCGATCTAACAAATCGCACTGTTGCATGGATTCTTGATATTGATTGGCATAATTCAGCCCTACATCAAAGTCTTCCTGATCGAAAATCAGCATGCCTGTATTGTGGATTTGAAAATCAATCCCCGTGATAGGCAGAAGTTTTTCATTCCACATTTGATACAGCGATTTACCGTATTGAGCAAGATGATTAACTTCTGGTGCATAACGCCACGGATACATCGGGGAGAGAATTCCACCACCTGCCCATGAGGCAGCTTGACCTGCTTGTTGTTGATCAAAAATATCGACAGAGCAGCCTTGTTCAGCAAGTTCTAATGCTGACATCAAGCCGCTTATACCCGCACCAATAATGGCAATATGCATAAAAAATTAAACCAATTTAAAAATTCACCTCTTTGATATTAAAGAGGTGAGGAGTGTTTTAGCTCAGTAAGGGAGATTGCTATCTCATCTCTTTGAGTTTACGTGCAGCATCTTCGGCAAAATACGTCCAAATACCATCTGCACCCGCACGACGACAGCACATCAATGACTCTAAAATCACGCTTTCAGATAACCAACCATTTTGAATCGCCGCTGCAAGCATGGCGTATTCACCGCTGACTTGGTAGACAAAAGTGGGTACACCAAAAGTATCTTTCACTTCACGAACGACATCCAGATAAGGCATACCCGGTTTTACAATCACCATATCAGCACCTTCCTGAATATCAAGTGCAATTTCATGCAATGCCTCGGCACGATTGCCGACATCCATTTGATAATTATATTTATTTGCACCTTTTAAGTTACTTGCTGAACCCACTGCATCACGGAAAGGACCATAGAAGCTTGAAGCATATTTTGCTGAATACGCCATGATATTGGTATAGATAAAACCATTTTGTTCAAGTGCTTGGCGAATCGCACCAATGCGTCCATCCATCATGTCACTTGGAGCAACAACATCAGCACCTGCTTGCGCATGGCTTAAGGCTTGTTTGACTAGGCATTCTACCGTTTCGTCATTTAAAACATAGCCAGTTTCATCAATAATACCGTCTTGACCATGAGTGGTATAAGGATCAAGTGCACCATCGGTAATCAATACCATTTCTGGTAATTCTTTTTTCAGTAAGCGGCAAGTGGCTTGAACCAAACCATCTTCATGCCATGCAGCTTCTGCCGTTAAACTTTTGTCTTCTTGTGGCGTTACTGGAAATAAAGCAAGCTTTGAAACACCGAGTTCGAGCAAAGTTTCTGCTTTTTTGAGTAATAAATCAGCAGATAGACGCTGCACATTTGGCATGCTTGGAATATCTTGAGTTTGTTGTTGTCCCGGTAATACAAATACTGGATAAATCAAATGATTAGCTGTGAGTTGTGTTTCACTGACCATGGCACGAAGTTGGTCATTTTTACGGATACGGCGCATGCGAGTCGCGGGAAAAGCGGGACGATTGAACGTATAAGTCATAACAATCTCGATGTTCAGTATTACACTATAGGAATAATTGAAATATTTAAGTCATGCTAGGGAGAGCTTAGCGGCTAAGTTCAATTAAATATCCTCGCTATTGTAGCCCCATAATTTTAGATTTGTACAAAATAATGGGATGTTTATCGTTCCTTTGGATTTAGACAGCGTATGAATGATGTAAAGAAAAACTGGACAGGCAATATTCAGTTAGGTGCTAAAGCCGATCATGACGTGGTATTAAAGCAGCTTTGTAAAGCATTTAATTCTTCACCATTTTTTAAGCATTGTGGCATGAGCATGCGCGTTGTTGATGATCAAATTGAAGGTTATATCGAGATGCAGCCTGAGTTGGTCGGTAATGTAGCCTTCCAAATTTTGCATGGTGGTGTTGCTGCGACATTGCTGGATAGTATTGGTGGCGTGGTTGCCATGGAACAACTTTATCGCCGTGCAACCCCTGAAGATTTACCCGACACGATTAAGAAAGTATCGCGTTTAGCAACTGTAGATATGCGTGTTGATTATCTTGCTCCGGGTCGTGGTCAGTTTTTTACTGCACGTGCGGAAACATTACGCTTAGGCCGCAAAGGCTGTACCATGCGTATGACCATGCTCAATGATGAAGCTAAGCCAATTGCAACTGCAATCGCTTCTTACGCCTTTTAAGTATAGTGTTCGATATGAAAGCGTCTTTTGACGCTTTTTTATTGTTTAAATGAAAGTGAAGTAAAAATAATTATCAAAATATAAGAATTGAACGCATCAGTTATTTTTTTTATTCTCGTCATATGATTTTTTATCGTTAAAATGCGATTTAAATTTTTGTTTGTATTTTGATCTTAGGTTTTAACAATTGGTTAAGTTAAAAAAACTAGACTGATCTGCTGATTAAACCAAAAGTTAAAAATCCCTTTAATTTTCAGGAATAACATATGACTGACGCCCAAGCTAATCAACAAGATATTGCTGCTGATTCGGCATCAGATGATGCAATGAAAGCAAAACGTAAAAAGTTTTTAGGATTTTTCGCACTTATTCTTATCCTTGCAGCAATTTTGTATGCTATTTGGGCGTTGTTCTTTAATCATGCTGTCAGTACCGATAATGCTTATGTTGGTGCGGAAACGGCACAAATCACCTCAATGGTGAGTGGACAAGTCGCTGAAGTTTTGGTGAAAGATACCCAACAAGTTAAAAAGGGTGATGTTCTCGTTCGTGTAGATGAGCGTGATGCCAAAATCCAGTTGGCACAAGCACAAGCCGAATTGGCAAAAGCGCAACGTCAATACAAGCAAAGCCAAGCGAATAGTAGCTCATTGAATTCTCAAGTTGTGGTTCGCAATGATGAAATTAATAGTGCACAAGCACAAGTAAGTAAAGCGCAAGCAGATTTTGATAAAGCTAACTTAGAATTAAAGCGTCGTAATGAACTTGCTGCTTCAGGAGCGATTTCTAAAGAGGAATTGAGCAAAGCGCAAAGTACAGTATCGACGGCACAAGCAAGCTTAGATTTAGCTCAAGCGGGTTTAGCCCAAGCTACCTCAAGCCGTAAAGCCGCAGAAAGTACACTTGCTGCAAATGAAGCATTGATTCAAGGGGCAAATGAAGCATCAACACCTGATGTTTTGGTTGCAAAGGCCCATGTTGAGCAAGCAACGCTTGATTTAGAGCGTACCGTTATTCGTGCGCCTGTTGATGGTGTGGTGACACGCAAGAATATTCAAATTGGACAACGTGTTGCACCAGGTACTGTGATGATGTCAGTGGTGCCTGTATCTGCGCTGTATGTCGACGCAAATTATAAAGAAAGTCAGCTTGCTAAAGTGAAAGCAGGGCAGAAAGTAACGCTTCGTTCAGACCTGTATGGTGATGATGTGGTTTATCACGGGACAGTTCAGGGCTTCTCTGGTGGAACAGGTGCAGCATTTGCCTTGATTCCAGCACAGAATGCGACAGGAAACTGGATTAAAGTAGTACAGCGTTTACCTGTACGTATTACACTTGATCCAAAAGAACTTGCAGAACATCCATTGCGTGTAGGGTTGTCGATGCAAGCGGACATTGATCTCGCATCGAAGTAATCAGCCATGAAAACGCAGAATCCTTTTGCAGAACTTAGCGGCGGGCGATTACTGCTCGCCGCATTCGTCATTGCACTTTCTAACTTTATGGTGGTGCTAGATACCACAATTGCCAACGTTTCAGTCCCGCATATTACAGGGAACTTAGCTGTTTCTAGTTCACAAGGGACGTGGGTTATTACCTCTTACGCCGTTGCTGAAGCGATCTGTGTTCCACTCACAGGTTGGTTAGCTGGACGTTTTGGGACAGTCAGAGTTTTTGTCTTCGGGTTAATCGGCTTTACTATCTTTTCATTTTTATGTGGTTTAGCAACCTCATTAGAAATGTTGGTATTTTTCCGTATTGGTCAAGGACTTTGTGGTGGTCCACTTATGCCACTCAGTCAAACCTTGTTAATGCGAATTTTCCCACCAGAAAAACATGCACAGGCAATGGGACTTTGGGCGATGACAACCGTCATTGGACCGATCTTAGGACCAATTTTAGGCGGACTGATTAGTGATAATTTGTCTTGGCATTGGATTTTCTTTATTAATATCCCTGTTGGAATTTTCTGTGTATTAGCGTCCATCCGCTTGTTGTCTGTAGCAGAAACTAAAACTGAGAAATTACGAATTGATGCAGTTGGTTTAGGTTTGTTAGTGCTTTGGATTGGTGCTTTACAATTGATGCTTGACCTTGGGCATGAACGAGATTGGTTTAACAGTACCAGTATTATTGTTTTGGCATTGACAGCAGTTGTTGGCTTTATTGTTTTCATGATTTGGGAATTTACAGAAAAGCATCCTGTGGTTAACCTGTATGTGTTCCGACACCGTGGTTTTGCAGTTTCCGTGCTTGCACTCGCTTTTGGTTTTGGTTCGTTCTTTGGCAGTATTGTCCTGATTCCTCAATGGCTACAAATTAATTTGGGTTATACCGCCACGTGGGCAGGGTATCTGACTGCAACTATGGGTTTTGGTAGTTTGACGATGTCCCCAATTGTTGCCAAGTTATCAACCAAATATGACCCAAGAGCATTGGCTAGTTTTGGATTAGCATTGCTAGGTGTGGTTACGGTCATGCGAGCTTTTTGGGTTACAGATGCAGACTTTATGTCATTAGCATGGCCACAAATCTTGCAAGGTTTTGCAGTGCCGTTTTTCTTTATACCACTGTCAAATATTGCAATGGGCTCTGTTTTACCTCAAGAAATGGCTTCTGCCGCAGGTTTAATGAATTTCTTGAGAACGATGGCAGGGGCAATTGGTGCTTCAATTGCAGTGACAATTTGGGATGATCACACGAAAGTAGCTCGTAGTGAAATGGTGAATAATTTGCACCCACAAGAAGTCCAAAATACCTTGTTGCAAAATGGTTTTTCACCTGATGCAACACTCGCCACGATTGCAAATTTAGTCGATAAAGAAGCGATTACGATTTCAGCTAATCATGTGTTTATGTTATTAGCAATTGTATTTATTTTTGCGAGTGCATTAATTTGGATGAGTCCAAAACCTAAAGCAATTACGGGTGGACCTGCACCACATTAATTTTGATAGATAATCAATTTTTCTTTAAAAAACTCGGATTTATTCATCCGAGTTTTTTTATTTAAATCTGATATGAATGTTTATTTCGTCTTTGGTTTTTTACTATCTAGCTCATTGATATGTTCCCAAAGTTTTAGCTGTAGATCTTCTTCATATCTTGATATTTTTTGATTTAAATATTTCATTTTATATTTATGCTCATTTAAGCCTTTACCATGAAATGATCCAATTTCTTTCTGAGTTTTTGCTTGTAAGTACAAAAGATTCAATTCCTCATACGCATTTTGAGTTACTAAATAATTATAACTTTGATGAATTGTTGATACTTGGTCAGAAAAAGTCGTATTGGTGTTGTGTAATATTTTGAGTTTTCGTTTTTCATGCCATTCAAATAGGTCTGAATAATCGAAATATATTGAAAATTGATGGTTAGTAACGTGCTTGATAGGACAGGGGAAAGTTGAATCTTGCTGTATAAGTAAACGTATCAATAGTGAACAAATTTGGCTGTAGGTGATTTGAATGGGTTGCATTTATAAGCCCTCATATATTGGTTTATGGGGCTTAGTATGTTTTTGTTTTTATTCGAGTTAAAGGAATACGATGGCTAGGGTTTTTCCTGATGTTTTATAGGTAGCCAATGCGCTATAAATTTTTCCATGAACTCATTCCAGTCAGTTTTAATCCATTTATTTTCAGGAAAATATTTACTTGAATCTTTCCATACTTCGTTAGCAACCAATCTACTCAACCCTTTTCTTAATTTTGAAAAATTTTCCTGATCCAATAAATCATTAATAATAGGTTGAATACTTTTTGATAAATTGCTTTCACCATATAAACCAGTTGGAAATACACTGACACAAATTACAGTATTGGTAATCCTAATACTGTGAACCTTAGCCCATATTTGTAAATCTATGATTGGAAGTAATTGGTAGCTTGCCCACCGTTGTAAATCTTGAAGGCTAACCTTTAAAAAATCTTGAGGATTAATATTTAATTTTTCTCTCAATCTTTCAACATAACACAGTAAATCTTCAACTAATTGCTCATCATTACTATATGGGTTAATACAAACTGGATAACGTCCTCTTAGTAAGGTCTTTAGCCAAGATTCTCCATCGTTATCCCTGCCACTATATTCATTAAATTGTTTTTCAGCCTCAGAACAATAGTCCATAAAATTAATTGCTACTGGATAAGGGATATGCTCATTATCATCTACTTTTAGATGATAACTTGCTGAATGATTCATACCTACAAGATGATGAAAATCCCAAACTGTTAAATCGGTAACTGTCATATCATCTATTGTTTCAATAATGCTTCTATCCAAGTCATCAATATTCCAATCCCTCATATATTTAAGGGTATTAAGTGAATCAAAAATATCGAGTGGAGATTTTAAAATATTTTCAATTTCTTCTCTAGGGTCGCAGTCAAGCATGAAATTTAATTCATCTTCACTATACTTATCTTTTTCAGATAGATAACAAGCATTACTATAAACAAGATCCCTATGTCCTAATAAACATAACCATTCAAATGGATTTAATTTATCCATATCTTTATATTTAGTAATATCAAAAGATTTTGGTAAGTTTTCTGTTGTTCTAATAACTTTCACTCTAATGCCTCCCGCAGCATCCCAATAAAATAGTTAAGCCAATCTGATTGGGTATCAGACTTTCGGGAGCTAACCTAGACTTAATAAAATGATTATAAATTATACAGATTTATACACCAGAATATGAATTTTAAAATATACGTCATCTTTTGTCGTAGTAATTAGTTAATACAATGAGCTATTCACAGAACTTAATTCAAATGAAGTAAATGCTTATTCGTTTGCAATAAAAAAGGCTTAAACCATTACAGTTCAAGCCTTTTTTATTTTGTATACCATCATATGACAGCATACAAATTTAGATATTTGGTGGAGGTGGCGGGAGTTGAACCCGCGTCCGCCAGCACTACACTCGAGAATACTACATGCTTAGATATCGTCTATTGTTTTAACACCAAGCGACCCGACGAACAGGGTACAAGGCGCGATCCTCTAAGTTTGGTATAAAGCCCCGAGGCTTGACTTTATACGGACTTGTGTGCGTGCGCTTCGGTCGGGTTCACTGACCACAAGTATTCAGTGAAGCGGACAAGCTGCCCTTAGGCAGCTAGAGCGTAAGTTTCGTCGTTTGCGACTATTAAAATGCAAATTTTATTTACGAGAGAAAATGCGCTCTCGGCATGCATCTATGAGCTTCATCACCAGCGTCGAAGCCAATAACACCCCCATATATGAACGAGCATCATAGCATAAATATTGAAAATTTAAATCTAAATTTACAGGCTTTGAGGTTTGTGGTTAAAAACCAATCTAATTGAAATCATAAATTAATAGCATATCTTTAAGAATTGGCTTTTTAACGTTTAGTTAAATTGGAACTTCAAAGAGGGAATATACATTTATATCCCTTCATTAAAACAATAGCATATGACTCGGCAGCTTAGGTTAATGCCATCCACCACCTAAAGCCCGAATAATATCTACACTGGCAATCATTCGACTGCCATGAAGCTGTGCAGCGAGTTGCTCTTGCTGCAAGATACTCCGATCCGAATCAATCACATCCAGATAACTAATGCTGCCTTCACGATAACGCAAATGTGAAAGCTGATTAGCATGTCGGGATGAGGTAAGTGCTTGACCCTGTGTCTGTATCTGCTGATCCAGAATACGCTGATCAGACAAACCATTTTCAACTTCACGGAAAGCATTCAGCACGGTCTGCCGATAATTGGCGACACTTTGTTCATAGCCTGCACGCGCCTGAGCTACACCTGCTTTACGTTGCCCGCCGTCAAATAACGGTAAAGACAAAATTGTGCCTGCAACAGGGCCGAGTAAAAAAGTTCGACTCGACCATTTACCCAAATCTCCTAAACTTGCTGATTCATAACCCAGCGCACCAGTGAGATCCAGTTTGGGGAAAAAGGCAGCACGGGCAATACCAATCCGTGCATTATCGGCGGCCATAGCCCGTTCAGCAGCAGCGATATCGGGACGACGTTCAAGCAAGCTCGAAGGTAAACCCGCAGGGAGACGAAGCGCAGTAGCGGACAATGGTTGAATCGCTAAACTAAATTCGGCAGGCGGTTTACCGAGTAATACTGCCAATGCATGTTCGGTACTGGCGCGATTCCGTGTAATGCTGAGTGCAGTACTTTGGGCGGTCGAGAGTTCCGTTTGCGCACGAGAAACATCCAGATCACTGGCGAGACCATTGCGATAACGTGCTTGAATCAAATTTTGATTCTCTGTCAGTAACTTGATGTTTTGCGTATAGATGGCTTGTTCAGCATCGAATTGACGAATCAGAAAGTAAGCCTGTGCCACATCTGCTTGCAGTGCTAATAGTGCAGAATGATACAAGGCTTCCTGTTGCTGTACATCTGCGGTCGCTGCATTGATACTGCTGGCAACCCGTCCAAATAGATCCAGTTCATAGGAGACATTGGCTTGCGCCCGCCATAAAGTACGTGCAGATGTGGATGCATCCGAATCAAGTCCTAAAGAAGCGGGTGAGGGCTTCTGACGGGTTGGCCCAAAACCTGCACCAATGCTGGGTAAACGCTCAGCTTGCGCAGCAGACCTTAAAGCGCGTGAGGCCTGAATATTGGCTGCTGCCGCTTTTAGGTTCTGGTTACCCGCAATGGCCTGTTGCTCCAGATCATTCAATTGGGGATCATTAAAAATCCGCCACCATTCACCGCGAGACTGTGCATCGGCAGGTTGCGCGACGGTCCAGTTGGGACCATCTAGTTTTGCATCCGCTTCCTTAAATTGCAGTGGAATAACTAGATTGGCCGGCTGATATTCAGGTGCCAATGAGCAGCCTGCAAGCAGAAGGCTTCCCATAAGTGAGGAGAGCATCCAATGTGGTTTGAATCCTGTCATATCCTGCTCCTTAGTGATCGTGTGAACTGTGCAGTGGTGCTTCATGCACAGCTGCTGAATGCAGTTTATGTTTGCTGTTCAGGGTACGAATCAACACATAGAAGGCAGGGGTCAGGAATAAACCAAAGAAGGTGACTCCAATCATGCCAAAGAATACTGCAACGCCCATGGCATGGCGCATTTCAGCACCTGCGCCTGTTGATGTCACCAGTGGAACTACACCCATAATGAAGGCGATTGAAGTCATCAGGATCGGACGCAAACGTAAACGGCTGGCTTCAACCGCAGCATTGAATGCTGTCGCGCCTTGCATTTCCAGTTCTCTGGCAAATTCGACAATCAAAATGGCATTCTTACAGGCCAGCCCGACCAGTACCATTAAGCCAATCTGGGTAAAGATGTTGTTATCTCCACCTGTGAGCCAGACGCCTGTCAGTGCAGCCAAGATACCCATCGGTACAATCAGGATCACAGCCAATGGTAAAGTGAGGCTTTCATATTGTGCCGCCAAGACCAAGAACACCAACAACACGCTGATTGGGAAGACCCACAATCCAGCATTACCTGCCAAGATTTTTTGATAGGTCAGGTCAGTCCATTCAAATTTCACGCCACGTGGTAAGGTTTCAGCGGCAATTCGCTCAACCGCAGCTTCGGCTTGGCTGGATGAATAACCCGGTGCAGGACCACCGTTAATATCCGCTGCGGTATAGCCGTTATAGCGCACCACCATTTCTGGGCCATAGGTTTGGGTGACGTTGACCAGAGAAGACAGTGGCACCATTTGCCCAGTATTGTTACGGGTTTTAAGCTGTAAAATATCTTCTGGATTGGTACGGAACGGCGCATCGGCTTGAGCACGTACCTGATAGACGCGACCAAAGCGGTTAAAGTCATTCACATATTGTGAACCGAGATAAATCTGCATGGTGCTAAATACATCAGTGACTGCAACGCCTTGTTGTTTGGCTTTGACCCGATCCAGATCAACATTCAGTTGTGGCACATTGATTTGATAGCTAGAGAACATCGGGCCCAACTCAGGTGCAGATTGTGCCGCCTTCATAAAGGATTGTGCTGCGTTATTCAACTCGGCATAGCCTAAAGCGCCACGATCTTCCAACTGGAGTTTAAAGCCACCCATGGTGCCGAGACCCATCACGGGTGGTGGTGGGAAGACCGCAATATAAGCATCTTGAATCGCTGAATATTTCTGGTTTAAGGCACCTGCAATGGCATTGGCAGAAAGATCCGCTGCTTCGCGTTCAGCGAAAGGTTTTAAGGTGACAAAGACGATCCCTGCACTGGAACTATTGGTAAAACCATTAATCGATAAACCTGGGAAAGCCACAGCACTTTCTACACCAGGCTGTTTTAGCGCAGCATCACTCATTTTACGGATGACATTTTCGGTTCGATCCAGTGAAGCACCATTCGGTAACTGGGCAAAGCTGATCAGGTACTGCTTATCTTGTGCGGGCACAAAGCCACCCGGAACGATATAAGAAATCCCGATGGTCAGACCAAGTAAAGCTGCATATACGCCCATGGCTGAGGCTTTATGGGAAATGACCCGATTCACCCCTCGACTATATTGATCCGAGGCACGTGAGAACACACGGTTAAACAGTGCGAAGAAGCGTCCGAAGACTCGGTTCATCACGCGGGTCAAAAAGTCAGGTTTAGCATCATGTCCTTTGAGCAACATGGCTGCTAAAGCAGGTGACAGCGTGAGGGAGTTAAATGCCGAAATCACGGTAGAGATGGCAATGGTCATGGCGAATTGCTTATAGAATTGCCCAGTTAATCCTGTCATAAAGGCGAGGGGGACAAACACGGCAACCAGTGTCAACGCAATCGCGATAATCGGTCCACTGACTTCACGCATGGCACGATAAGTGGCATCCCTTGGACTTAGACCTGCTTCAATATTCCGCTCAACATTCTCCACCACCACAATGGCATCATCGACCACAATCCCGATGGCGAGTACCATCCCGAACAGTGACAGGGCATTGATGGAATAACCAAAGGCCAGCATTAAGGCGAAGGTACCAATGATTGAAACAGGCACAGCCAGTAACGGAATAATTGAAGCACGCCATGTTTGTAAGAACAGGATCACCACCACAACCACCAGTGCAATCGCTTCAAGCAAAGTGTGAATCACTGCTTTGATACTTGAGCGTACGAATTGGGTGGGGTCGTAAACGATGTCGTATTTAATTGAAGATGGAAAATCTTTGGACAGTTCCGCCATGGTGCTACGTACTTGGTCAGAGACCTGTAAGGCATTGGCACCCGGTGCTTGGAAAATTGGAATCGCCACCGCCTGTTTATTGTCCAGCAATGAACGTAAACCATATTGCGAAGCGGCAAGTTCAACACGCGCGACATCACCGAGTCGAGTCACTGCACCATCTGCAGCTGTTTTTAAAACAATATCAGCAAATTCCTGCTCGGTACTTAAACGACCTTGTGCATTCACCGAGAGCTGTAAAGGTGAATTGTTTGGCGCAGCACCGATGGTTCCTGCAGCGACTTGAATATTCTGTTCACGAATCGCGTTGACAATTTCAGTGGCTGTGAGGTTACGTTGAGCCACTTTTTGTGGGTCCAACCATACGCGCATGGCGTAATCACCCGAACCAAACAGGCCGACTTCACCCACGCCTTGTAAGCGTGCCAGACGGTCTTTGACATTGAGTACGGCATAGTTACGCAAGTAGGTCATGTCATAGCGATTATCGGGTGAGGTCAGATGCACCACCATGGTTAAGGTTGGTGAGCTTTTTAGCGTGGTCACACCGAGACGTTGTACATCTTCGGGCAAACGCGGCAGGGCTTGAGAAACCCGATTCTGGACCAGTTGCTGGGCTTTATCGGGATCAATCCCGAGCTTGAAATTAACAGTAATGGTCAGGTTGCCATCGCTGTTGGCTTGAGACTGCATATACAGCATGTTCTCTACGCCGTTGATGGATTCCTCCAAAGGAGAAGCAACCGTTTCAGCAATCACTTTAGGGTTGGCACCCGGATATTGGGCACGTACCACGACAGAGGGGGGCACCACTTCTGGATACTCAGAAATGGGTAGTTGGAAAAGGGAGAGTAAGCCCGCCAATAGAATCAGGACGGACAGCACCCCAGCAAAGATCGGGCGATCAATAAAAAATTTAGAAATATTCATGCGGATTAACCTTTTGCCGAAGTTGGGGTTTTATCTGTAGGCTGAGGTTGTTGTACTGTGTTATCGGCAATAATTTGAGGATTTGGCATAGGGACCAGATGTGGACTGACAGGATCACCGGGACGGATACGTTGTAAACCATTCACGACAATGCGATCACCGACTTGCAGGCCGCTATTGATGATTTGCAAGCCATCTTGCTGAGCACCCAATTTAACTTCGCGATAAGCGGTTTGATTTTTCGCATCGACAACGACTACAAAGCGTTTGTCTTGATCAACACCAATCGCCGTTGGGCTAATCAGAATCGCTGCACGTGGTTGTCCTCCGCCCAAACGAATGCGGGCATATAGCCCAGGAAGCATCACTCCTTTGGGATTATCAAAGGTGGCGCGGACACGGATGGTGCCTGAGGTGGTATTTAAATTATTGTCGATCGAACTGATATAACCTTCACGGCTAAAACCAGACTCATTGGCGAGACCTAAATAGACAGGAACTTGGGCTGAATTGCGTTGATTGCTGATGTATTTTAGATAAGTTTGTTCATCAACATCGAAAGACGCATACAGACGTGACACCGAAACCAAACTGGTGAGGACTTGGGCGCCATTGCCTGCGGAAACCACATTACCCACAGTGACTTCGGCACGGGAAATACGTCCACTGACAGGGGCGGTAATACGGGTGTATTCCAAATTTAAACGGGCAGTTTCGACAGCGGCTTTAGCGGCTTGCAAGTTGGCATTGGCTGAGCGTGCTTCATTTTCCGCTTGATCAAGCTCTTGATGGGCAATCGCGTTACTTTGAATTAAGCGCTGGTTACGGCCCAAATTTGCTGAAGAGTAAGTGACTTGTGCTTCCGCAGAAGCCAGTTGCGCTTTAGCCCGATTCAATTCTGCCTCAAAAGGACGCGGGTCAATGGTGAATAATAAATCCCCTTTGTTGACCAAGCTACCATCTTTGAAGTGAACGGCAATCAGTTTACCGGAAACTTGGGGTCGAACATCGACTTGATCAATGGCTTCAAGCCGCCCTGAATATTCTTGCCAGTCGGTGATGGTCTGACTGACCACACTGGCGACATCAACGGTTGCAGCAGGCGGTGCAGCTGCTGTTGGGGTGGCTTTCGCATCTGCATTTTCTTGGAAGAGAATAAAACTGCCACCCGTTGCAAAAATAGCAAGAATGACGGCAGACAGCGTCAGCTGTTTGCGAGAAAGTGACATGGGATGCTCCTGGTTATTTGAATCCCTGTTTTCAGACTTTTTGTTTTGGTCTGTATGGGAGAAACAGGTTTATGGAATGAAAGGAGCATAAAAGTTTGTCAATTACGAATAAATATACTAAATTTGATAACACTATTCGTATTTTTATAATAATTGTTGTGTGAAACTGAAAAATGCAGCAATGAGGAGTGGGCGTGTGGATCTATTTCATGCAATGAAAGTCTTCAATAAAGTGGTTGAAACGAACAGCTTTAGTTTGGCTGCCGATAGTCTGGGACTACCGCGTGCTTCGGTGACTACTACCATTCAGGCTTTAGAAAAACATTTACAAGTTCGCTTACTCAATCGCACCACGCGTAAGCTCAGCTTAACTCCTGATGGTGCAGTGTATTATGACCGTACCCTCAGAATTTTGGCAGATGTCGAAGATATTGAATCTTCTTTCCATGATGAGGAACGAGGACCGCGAGGACGATTACGTATTGATGTGCCTGTGTCGATTGGTCGCTTGATTCTCATTCCACGATTAAGAGAGTTTCATAACCGTTATCCCGATATTGATTTAGTGATCGGGATGAATGATCGTCCTGTGGACTTGGTCGGTGAGGCGGTGGATTGCGCGATTCGGGTGGGAGAGCTACAGGACTCGAGCTTGATTGCCCGCCGTATTGGTACGTTCCAGTGTGCTACGGCAGCATCGGCATGTTATTTAGAAAAATATGGTGAACCGAAGACACTTGAAGATTTACAAAAAAATCATCAAGCCATTCATTTCTTTTCCAGCCGTACAGGGCGCAACTTTGACTGGGATTTTGTGGTCGATGAGCTGATTCAAAGTGTTAGTGTCAATGGGCAGGTTTCCGTCAATGATGGCGATGCTTATATCGATTTGGCGCTGCAAGGGTTTGGTTTGATTCAAGGTCCAAGTTATATGCTGACCAATCATTTTGAGGCAGGAACGTTAAAAGAAGTATTGCCAAAATGGACACCTGCACCAATGCCAATTTCAGCAGTTTATTTACAGAGTCGCCATTTATCACAAAAAGTAAGAGTCTTTGTCGATTGGGTAGCGGAGCTATTTGCTAGTTGTCCATTATTAGGTGGCAGTGCTTTGCCGCTAGATGAAAAATGTGCATTTGCCTGCGATCAGAAAAGCAACCATGAATATACCCTTCGAACTTTGGTCGAGCAGCATAATATTGCTGAAGCTCGGACCTTAAAAACTTAAATAGAATTTCAAAAAGCTATTTTTTTTATTTTTGAGTTTATAAAATCGATCTTGGAATAATTAAAATAGTTTCTATTATCATAGTTACTTGTCTGAAAATTAATTAAGAAAAATAAAAAATATGGTAAAAAAAACACTCAACAAAAAGTTGAAAAAATATTAAAAATCAATAGGAAAATTCATGAATAAAATTTATCGATTAGTATGGAATTCTACACATCTTTGCTGGCAAGTTGTGAGTGAAATCGCAAAAGGGGGCATTGTCGCAGAGCAAACTGCAACAAAAAAAGAATCCAAAATTACTCTAGGCTTTACTACAAAATTAGCAGCGTTTTTTGCTGTGAATGTTTTGAGCGCAAGTATTGCATTTGCAGGACCAACAGGTGGGGTGGTGAGTTCAGGTACAGCGAGTATTTCAACTGCAGGAACGACCACAACTATTAACCAGTCAACATCAAAAGCTGCGATTGATTGGAGTAGCTTTTCGACTAATAGCAATGAAATTGTGAATTTTGTGCAGCCCAATAGTAGCTCGATTACTTTAAACCGAGTTACGGGTACCAATACTTCAACTTTAAATGGTCAATTAAATGCCAATGGACAGGTATTTATTATCAACCCAAATGGAGTGCTATTTGGGAGTACTTCACAGGTCAATACAGCGGGCTTAGTAGCATCCACCTTAAATCTAAGCAACAGTGATTTTAATAACAATCTGTTTAATTTTAGCAATACGAGTAACAACAAAGTTGTTGAGAACCGAGGGAAAATTACTGTGCCAACAGGCGGTACAGTTGCTCTGATTGCCCCGACAATAAAACAAACAGGAACGATTAAAGCACCACAGGGCAATGTTTTATTGGCAGCAGGCGGTGATATTACCCTGAATTTAAATAATGGTAGTTTGTTGGGTTACACCATTAATCAAGGTAAGGCACAAGCTCTGATTAATTCAGGCGGGATGTGGGAGCATCAATGAATTATTATTATCAATTTTTGCCTTTTATCAATACATTTTTATTTCATGATATTGGACATATTCAACAAAATAAAAACGCTTATTTAAATGAAAAGAACAGTCGATCTTTAGCAAGTACAGGAATTGGTTTAGCAGGAAGTTATCAAGATTGGGATTATAGTACGACACTAGCTTGGCGTAATACATCTACTGCTAAAAGTGATATCGACAGGAGTCCTCGTTTTGCATTTCAAATTGGTTGGCTGTTTTGATTAAGAACAATCCTATGCTTAAGTGTAGTAAAAGTTATTGATAAGCACGATTTTTGTGAGTAGAAATAGAAAAATGAACTTTATGTTGAAAATAACTGTTAATTAAGCTCAATATGCTTGTTATATAAGAAATGTGACTGATGTGATTCAGTCACATTTGTTCAAATTCTATAGACAGATATAATCTGAATTTATTCGCTTTTGTTGTGTGTTATATATTTGAAATATATTGATTATTTATAAAATATTTTTATTCCATAGTAAAAATATACATAATTTTTCAAAAAAAAGGCTACAATTCTATACTTAGATCGTTCGAGTGATACCAAACAATTAAGACCAAAGTCATGGTTGATCTCAATAGCTATTTACGCTGTGTTGGATATTGGAGTTTGCATGAGTAAAGACACGTCAGCTTTAGTTGTTGCTGAAGATACGATGTTGTCTCATGATACTGAAACAACATTAGAGCATGTTATCAGCATTATGCCTCAGCTCATTCATTGGCTAATAAAATCTGGTATTGGCTACAATGAGTTCACCACTGCGCTTAAAGCATTGTTCTATAATGAAGCGATTAAAGAGTTAGAATCGATTAAACAAAAGAAAACAGATTCAGCGATTAGCCTATTGTCAGGGTTAAACCGTCGTGATGTGAGAAGTTTTTGCCAAACTTATGGTGAATATACACTCGTAGATCAGTTTAATTTACAATTACCGATCAGCGTTCCTGCGCGTGTTGTTGGTGTATGGATCAATCAGAAACTACCTTTGCAGATTCCCTTTCAAGGTGAAGAGAATAGTTTTGAAAGTCTAGTTAAACAGATTTCTTCAGAAAAGCACCCTAAATCAATTTTATTAGAATTGAAACGTTTAGGTATTGTTGTAGAAGAAAATGACAATGTGATTTTACAAAATTCAAGTTTTACCCCAAATCCACAAGCTGATGAAAGTAAACAGTTATTTACTCAAAATATTTCTGATCATTTGTCAGCAGGAATTAGCAATTTAACTCAAAATACAAATTTTTTAGAGCAAGCGATATTTGCAGATGAGTTGAGTCAAGAGTCAGTAGAAAAATTGAATCAATTGAGCGTTGATTTGTGGAATTTAATGTCTAAAGCGATCATCTCGGCAGCGATCGATCATTGTAAAAATGATGAAGCTAATCCAGAAGCCAACAAACGTTTTCGGCTTGGTGTTTACCAATATAATGAATAAGATATTATAAGTATTAAGTTTTTTGTTTTTTGACTTTTCCTATCTTATCTAGACCTCTCCAAAGTATGGAATAAGAAATTTTATAACCAAAATGCTGTTCAAAAGGTTCAAGTAAGTCTTTAATTTGATGGTAAGGCGTTGAATCAATAAATTCTTCGAAGCTTTTTAAGTCCTTAATTGAGAATCTTCTTCCATTACGAGTAGCAGGTAGTGGTTTGAGATCTTTAGTATTTTTCTCTAAAGAAATCCATTCATCTAAAGTGGATCGCGCAATATTAAATTGTTTACAGACATTAGATTTATGTTTTGTTTGACGATAAGCCGCCATCACTTTCTTTCGAAGTTCTAATGAATGAGCTCGCATAAAAATTTCTTGATACTTCCTATACTGTTACGTTACCGATGAATTTAGAGGATCAAAATAATTTTGAGTCCAGATAAATTGTTATTACGCGGTAATTTCCCGACCGTTTTGCTCAAGTTTTTAACATCCCAAAATCTACCATTAAATTTAAATAATGTACATATTGAACATATTTAAAAATATTTTTTATTTCAGATCAGACAATTTTATCCATT
>NZ_LBMZ01000066.1:0-11299 GCF_001005525.1 Acinetobacter sp. AG1
ATTCTTTAGCCGCTTTTTTATCAGTAGATCGAAATCCTATACGCCTATCACACCCATATATGGATCAGAAAATGAGTCTTCGTTAGTCTCAATACGACCCGCAAACCGGCGACTAAAACTTGGTTCATTTTGAATCGTCACTGTAAAGTCATACCAACCACCAAATTCAGACATATCCCAACTCAACTCTTTTTCAGCTGTAGTCGTTTCAATCTGCCATGTCTTATTCGGTAAATAAGCATTCGCTTTTACAATCAATTTTGCTGTTTGTGCGCCATCATTGCGTACTTTCAAGAACAGTTTCGGATCACATTCTTCCATACACACACGGATTTCTGGCAAAGCTTCAAACTGACTTACTTGAGCAACATTACCCGTAAAGCTACGATGGAAACCATTGGGACCCAAAACCCATAAATCATATTGGTTATCTTTGGTCTTCCAAACATCATCAAGTTGTTTGCCTGCTTCCACCATATAACGGCGTGGGATAGCATCTAAATTCAACTTATCATAAACATGAAAGACAGCAGCATGTGTTCCTGTATTAGAGAACATCAATTTTACCGTTTTCTTTGCAGCATCTACTTTGGCACTGGTATGCAAAATATAAGGTAATGCGCGTGATAGTCGAACACCAATTTCCTGTACAGGATAAGATTGGCTTAAAGGACGAATGACTTGTGCCATCCCTTCCTGTGCTTTACGAATTGCATCGGCTTCGGATTTACTCTTTTTACCCGATAGATTATCAAGCGGGAGAAAATTAGGCGTTTTAAAGTTAAAAGCTGAAGTTAAATCGCCACAGACAGCTCGACGGTATGGGCTAATATTCGGTTCTTGCACTCCAAAGCATTGTTCTAAGAAGCGGATCACCGAAGAGTGATCAAAGACTTGTGAATTTACCCATCCACCACGGCTCCAAGGCGAAATAATGTACATCGGTACACGGATACCAGGTCCATAGACTCCAACACCATTGCTTACTTTAGGATCAGTAAAATTTGGTTGCCCCGCAGAAGCTTTCGCATGCGTCGCGTACTCATACGACATTTGTTCTTTTGTTAACGTTGATTTACCACATACTTCACCAGACACATCAATTGATGGTGCACTTGGAGAAGGAACATGATCAAAGAAGCCATCATTCTCATCAAAATTAATCAAGAAAACGGTTTGGCTCCACAATTCTGGTCGTTCAGTTAAAGCATTTAATACTTCCTGAATATACCATGCC
This sequence comes from Acinetobacter sp. AG1, assembly GCF_001005525.1. NCBI lineage: Bacteria > Pseudomonadati > Pseudomonadota > Gammaproteobacteria > Moraxellales > Moraxellaceae > Acinetobacter > Acinetobacter sp. AG1. Next base: position 1,238 of record NZ_LBMZ01000066.1, read on the forward strand.
CCTTGAACAGGGCTTGAAGGACCAGGATGTTCACTATAAGTCGCTGGTGCAACCAACCAACTCACTTGTGGCAATTGACCTTTAGCAATATCTTCTTTAAATGTTCCCAAAAAACCGCCATCAGGCATTGTATTGGCAATTCCTTTATACAACGGTTGTGTCGCATCAATCGCAGGATCATAAGCAGGACAGTCTGAATTATTGTTCACAGGTTTACCAGACAATTCATTGGCACGGCGGTACTGTTTAAAACCTGCCAATGGGTTATCAGTAAAGTTATCAGGCATATTTTGATAAACTTTCCACGTAACGCCTGCTTGCTGTAACCGTTCTGGATAAGTTGTCCAATCATAACCCACAGTTGACGGGCCAATATCATCTAAATCATTCACCACACTCGCAACATTGGCACCTGTTGGGCCATTGGTGCCCGTCCATATAAACATCCGATTTGAGTTTGTTCCCGTATGCATCGCGCAGTGATAAGCATCACAAAGAGTAAATGCATTTGCTAAAGCAAACTGAAAATCAACTTCCTGCTGTTTATAATATCCCATAGATTGTGGCTGCTTATACTGCACCCAATTGCCCATACGACCATGATCCCAAGCAAACTGACCATCTGTCCATGAATGCGGCGTACCACTGACACGCTGTGCATTACCACGACTGCTGTCTAGATGATAAGGATAAACTTTATTCTTATTGGCATCATATTGTTCCCATACCTTACGTCCTTGAGTTAAAGGAATGGTAAAACGATCACCAAAACCACGTACCCCTTTCAAGGTCCCAAAATAATTATCAAAGGAGCGGTTTTCTTGAGTCAAAATCACCACATGTTTCACGTCTTTAATGGTACCCGTTTCAACTTTGGCATCAATCGCAAGCGCTTTTTGGATGCTCATTGGAAAACTGGTGAGTGCAGCTGTACCAAACAATGCTTTGGTTGAATTTAATAAAAAATCACGACGATTCATTTTTCTAATTTCCTTATTTTTATCAATTAGGGAGCACAATGGATTTTACAATTTGATGTAGGCGGCTTTGGATCTGGTGTGGGTGTATTATTGGTGTTATCACTATCGTTACACGCACTGATGAAGAAGCAACTGCTGGTCAGCACTGCCAAAAGGAAATTTCGCATTTTACTATCCGTTAAATATTCGTGCAGATAGTCAATACAAAATAAGTGACAATTCGATGATGATTTGATCGCAATTCGATGACAAAAATAGATAAAAAAAAGGCGGTCTAAACATACCAGACCGCCCGCACTATCAACTGGAGATTACCAACCGAGTGCCTGCTGTTGCTTCTGAATCAATTCCGCGATTCCTTTTTCTGCAAGCTCTAACATGGCATTGGACTGCTGGCGAGTGAACGGTTTCTCTTCTGCCGTTCCTTGAATTTCAATAAATTCGCCCGCTTGTGTCATCACCACATTCAAATCCGTTTGGCAATTTGAATCTTCTTCGTAACACAAATCGAGTAGGACTTCGTCTTGGTACATTCCTACTGAGATTGCTGCTACGAGACCTTTTAATGGGTCTTGTTTAATCTTTTTATTGCTCAGCAACACATTCATGGCATCAACTAAAGCCACCGCTGCGCCTGTAATGGCTGCTGTACGAGTACCGCCATCTGCTTGAATGACATCACAGTCAATCGTAATCGTGTTCTCACCCAACTTCTTCAAATCCACCATGGCACGCAGACTACGACCAATGAGACGTTGGATTTCTTGGGTACGTCCTGTTTGTTTACCGCGCGCTGCCTCACGGTCACTACGTGTATGCGTCGAACGTGGCAACATACCGTATTCAGCAGTCACCCAACCTTGACCTTGACCTTTCAAGAAACGTGGAACTGAGTTATCAATACTTGCTGTACACAACACTTTGGTATGACCAAACTCAACCAAAACTGAACCTTCTGCGTAACGGGTATAGTTACGTGTGATTTTTACTTCACGTAATTGGTCTAATGCTCTTTGGTCAATACGCATAACGATTCCTTAAAACTATGGCACAAATATGATTGCGCCATAGTATAGCTCAATTACACGTGCTTTCAGTTTTACTTATTCGTTACAATTCCACGAATAAGCAATCCTTTAAGCAAATTTAAATCTCGCTTTTAAATTAGTCCAACCTTGCGCCAATTGTGCCGACATATCATTTGGCAATGAACATTTTGCTAAACGTACCCAAACTGTCCAAAATTGCTTCATGAAATTAGCTTCGTTATAGTTCACGCCATATTCAGCACATAAAGCTCTGATCTGTGGTGCCACTTGTTCATAACGATTTGCTGGCATATCTGGGAACAAATGGTGCTCAATCTGATGGCTTAAGTTACCACTCATAAAGTGCATCCACTTACCACCTGTGAAGTTACTCGAACCACGGATCTGACGTAAGTACCATTCAGCCTTGGTTTCGTTCTCAGTATTATCCGCTTCAAAGGTTTCTGCATCTTCAGTAAAATGACCATTAAAAATCACTGCCGAAGACCATAAGTTACGAATCACATTGGCTACAGCATTACCTGCCAATACTGGGATAAAGTTAATGGTCGCAATCGCAGGGAAAAACACATAATCTTTGAGGACTTGGCGAGTCGCTTTTTTACGAAACTCGGCTGCATCTGCCCACACTTGTTTCCATGTTTTGGTTTTGTAGACCAAAGCATCTTCCAAATGTAGGTTTTGTACGCCCACATACCATTGGAAAAAGAACATTAATTGCAATGCCAATGGAATATTCGCCAAATGACGAACTTCCCATTTTTGATCTTCCGTGACACGTAAGATGCCATAACCAACGTCATGGTCTTTGCCCACAATATTGGTATAAGTATGGTGCATATAGTTATGGGTAAAACGCCAATCATTCCCTGAACACGTATTGTCCCAGTCATAATCTTCACCACGTAAACTTGGGTCATTCAACCAGTCAAACTGACCATGCATGACATTGTGTCCAAGTTCCATGTTTTCGACGATCTTAGATACGCCTAACATTGCTGTACCTAATAACCATACAGGTGGAATCCAACCACCAAACATCAACATGCCACGAGATGCAATCTCGGTATAACGCACAAAATTACGGACTTTATAGATATATTTTGAATCTTCTTCGCCTAAATTCTGCATAACAGCCAAACGAATCTCTTCTACGCGACGACCAAATTCTTCAACTTGCTCTGGCGTTAAATGTGCTGACTTTGATGCTACTTTAAATTCTAATGCCATATTCATTTCAATTATCCTCAATATTTGTTTTTATAGGTCAATCGTGACTGGGCTAAGGGCTTGGCTTACACATAACTTGATCGCACGATTAGGCTGATCATCAATCTCACCCGTAATCACGTTCTGTGTTACACCACTAACTTTAGTACAGCTACAGCGATTACATACCCCCATGCGACAACCATGCTGTGGGCGTAAACCTGCTTGCTCCGCACTACTTAATAGATTGGTCGTTGCAATAAAATTCTGTTGTGCACGACGGAAAGTAATCGGTTGAGCTTCATTAGACTGCTCAATTTGTACAGGTTGGAAAAACTCTTGATGAAAATTTCCTACCGCATCCTGTTGAGTATAAATCTCTTGTGCTTGGCGCATCATGCTGTGATGACCACAAGCATATGCCTGTAATTCTTTAAAGTTCGGAACTAACTTTTCTAATAAAGCGGTATCTAAATGCTGCTTTTGCTGTGCTGTATTAAAAAAGTGATATTTCAGTTGTGGATATTGTTCTGCTAAAGCCAATATTTCCTGATGGAACACTTCAGCACGGTTAAAATACACTACATGAATTTCTTTAAGCTTTTGAGCAACTGCTTGTTTTAACAACGAGTAAATTGCAGTAATCCCAGAACCAGAAGCAATCAAGAGTGCAGATTGTTGTCCTTGATGTAGCACAAAATCACCTTGTGCTTGAGAGATTTCAAAACGATCCCCTACACGCAATTGTTGTGCTGCTTTTGACACTAAGCCTTGAACTTTAATGCCTAATCGAATTTCACCATTTTTAGTAATATCGACAATTGAATAACTACGTTGGTGATAAACCCCATTGATCATTAGCGTGATCAAAACACTTTTACCGGCTTCAACTTCAATTAAATCAAAGTTGTGGTTTGGTTTTATTGTGAGTAAAACCATATCTGAGCTTAACGACTCTACAGCAGTAACTTCTGCAAGAATGCGTTTCCAAGCAAACGTTGGTTTTATTTTTTGCAAAACAAAATCAACAAAATCTTCGCGAATCCAATGTGGCTGATAACTTAACTCTGCGTTCATACGTTCCTCGTTTTGTATCTGGCTATTTATTTTGAGTGAACAAATGTTCGTGTAGTGAACATGTGTACACTATATTTATTTGTGTACACTGAGTCAACACTTGTTCACTATTTTTTTGAATATTTTTTATGCTTTTTTATAAGTAATTAGAAATATTAATAAAATAATTATTCTTAGGCTTCACCACTCCAAAAGCGATTCCTCATATTTCTTTGTCTAATTGAAAATGTGTCTGATTTAGCTATGGATTAGGGCTAAAAAAATGATGTTTTTTTTGCTAGACTCTACCGTATGGTTTTAATGGATCTTATTCATGTCGATTAGAGATGAACGAAAACAACAGAGTCGTCAGGCTTTACTTGATGCAGCGCTCCACCTCAGTACTTCTGGACGTTCATTTAGTAGTATTAGTTTGCGTGAAGTTGCACGTGAAGTTGGCTTAGTCCCAACGGCATTTTATCGTCATTTCCAAGATATGGAGGCATTAGGGCAAGAACTGGTTGACCAAGTGTCTTTGCATTTAAAGAGCCTGATTCATCAATTAGGACAAAGCTATTTACAACATAGTGGTACTGCTAAGACACGTACCAGTATTGAATTGTTTGTACAGGCAGTAAATCACAGCCCACAACAATGGCAATTTATGATTGCTGAGCGCTGGGGTGGTTCTGAAACCGTTCGTATCGCAATTGCACGAGAAATCGAATTTTTAATTGAGGATCTCGCAATCGATTTATGCAAACTCGAGACCTTTAAACACATTCAAGAAGCCAAAGATTTACAAGTGCTATCAACGATTTTAATTAATATGTCATTTACATGGGCAATGACGTGGATCAACTTACCGAAACAATTTCCAATTGATCGTTTGTTAGAACAACAAAACTTATTTATTGACAATGCAGCGACTCAAGTCCGCTTACTTTTCCGAGGTATCTCGAACTGGGAACCACAAAACGCCTGATCCTATCAAAGCTAAAGTTTGATATATAAAAGCATTGCTTAGCGTTATGATTAATAACACACTAATGCAAATGCCGTTTAGAACACTATGAGGAGCCTATAAGCATCATGAATCCTGATCGTCATACTCAGTTCTTAATTCGTAAAGAAAAAATTTTGCAGGTTGCAGAAAAACTTTTATTAGAAAACAACCAAGAAATGACCTTGGATGAACTGGTTGCCGAGCTAGATATTGCTAAAGGTACTTTATATAAACATTTCCGCAGTAAAAATGAATTACTGTTGGAACTGATTATTCAAAATGAAAAAGAAATCCTCAAGATTTCAGAGAAATATAACACTGATGTTAAAGAATATGCGCCTCGCTATATGCTTTACCATTTAACGTCACCGAGTCGTACGATTTTACTGCATCAGTTAGAAGAACATCTGACGATGACCGAGTCCAAGCTCAAACATCTGTTCGATGAGCTTTATGCAATCCGCCAACAGCGTATTATTTCGCTCAAAGATATGACTGAAAAATATTTAAAATCACAGAATTATGATATGTCGATTCGTGATTATCTTTCTTATATTTGGTCTCTGACTTACGGCGCAGCTTTGCTATTGAATTCAAGCTATTATCAGCGTTCAATTGGTTCTCGTGAGAAGCTGATTAACCTGTATGTAAACCAAGCTCTGTCTTTACCAACACAAAAAGTTCAAATCGATTTAAAAGATTTACAAATCGATCAAAACTAAATAAAAAAGGACTGCAGTAGCAGTCCTTTTTATTGCTCATAGTATGAACTATTTCGCTTTGCGTTCTTTTTCTAATAAGTAATCAACAACTTGTGTCACTTTGCCATCTTCACCTTGCACAACATACTTACCGTTTACAACAACGGCAGGTACGCCCGTAAGTTGATATTGCTGTGCCAATTTATTTGACTCAGCCACTTTTGCAGTGATTGGGAAAGAGTTAAACATACTGTTAAATTTCTGTTCAGGCACGCCATAACGAGCAAAGAATTTTGCTTGTGATGCTTGATCAAAAATTTGTTGTCCGCCGTCATGGATGGCATGGAATAATGGAATATGGGTTTTCTTACGTACACCTAGTGCCTCAGACACATAGTAACCTCGAGCACCCTGCTCCCATACTTTATTCATAGCTGCTGGCGTACGGAGGAAATATACATCGCTTGGAATCTTCTTTAACCACGTTTGCATATGTGGTTCAAGCTTAAAGCAGTGCGGGCAACCGTACCAAAAGAATTCACGTACTTCAATTTTTCCCGCTGGCGCAGCTGTTTTACCCGGATTGGCAACCACGGTATAGTCTTTACCAGCAACAAAATCAGCAGCCATTGCATTCATCGAAAATGCCATTACAGCTGCACTTAAACCACCTAATACTAACTTTTTCATTGAGTTTGCTTTTCCTCTAAGCATTTTTCGTAAGTTTATATGCTAAATATAAATCAAACACGACTAATTCGTTTTGCTTGTGTGAAGTTTTTTATTGGATTTATCGCTTTTTTTTCAAGAAGCGCTACACTAACAACAGATTAAACCGAAATAATCATCCTAATATAGAGGTATTTCCATGTCACAATTGAATGTTGACCCACAAGAAATCGCAAAATTTGAAGCATTGGCTGCCAAATGGTGGGATCAACATTCTGAGTTCCGCCCACTTCATCAAATCAATCCTTTACGTTTAAATTGGATTGACGAACGTGTTGGTGGCTTAGCAGGTAAGAAAGTGCTTGATGTTGGCTGTGGTGGCGGTATTTTGGCAGAAAGTATGGCTCGTCGTGGTGCTGATGTTTTAGGGATCGACATGGGCGAAGCCCCGCTTGCTGTAGGACGTTTACACGCACAGCAAGACAATGTGCAAAATATTGAATATCGTCAAATCCCAGTCGAGGAGTTAGCGCAACAACAAGCAGGACAATATGACGTAGTGACCTGTATGGAAATGATGGAACATGTTCCTGATCCAGCCTCAATTGTCAAAGCCTGTCAAACACTGGTTAAACCAGGTGGACACGTCTTCTTTTCGACCATTAATCGCAATCCAAAATCCTATTTATTCGCAATTATTGGCGCAGAATATGTCTTACGTTTGTTACCAAAAGGCACACATGATTATCATAAATTTATCCGTCCTTCAGAAATGGCGCATGATATTCGTAACGCAGGCTTGAGTCTAAAAGAAATGACCGGCTTACATTACAACCCTATCACTAAGCATTATTGGTTAGCACCCAACGTAGATGTGAATTATATGGTTCATACCACAAATACAGGTGTCTAATGAAAGCCGTTTTATTTGATCTTGATGGTACTTTGATCGACACAGCTGCAGATTTTATTCGCATCATTCAACAAATGTGCCGTGATGAACAGCGTCCTGTTGTTGATGCAGCAACCATTCGCACTCAAGTGTCTGAAGGCGCACGGGCAATGGTCAAATTAGTGTATCCAGAATTGGATGTGACCGATCCCATCTTTCTAGCCCATCGCCAGCGCTTTTTAGATGTATACGGTGACAATATTGTGGTGGATACGGATTTATTTGTTGGGATGTATCCTCTGCTCGAAGAACTTGAAGCAAACCAGATTCCTTGGGGAATTGTGACCAATAAACCACGTGGTTTAAGTGAATCATTATTGGCTGAATTAAATTTAACCGAACGCTGTGCAGTTTTGGTTTGCCCTGAAGATGTCACACATACCAAACCCGATCCAGAACCAATGTATTTAGCCGCTCAACATCTCGGTATCGACGCAGAAGAAATTATTTATGTGGGTGATCATCCACGTGATATTGATGCTGGTCGAAATGCAGAGATGTATACCATTTTGGCAGCTTACGGGTATCTACCAATAGAATCTCGTGATGATCTGAACGCTTGGCAAGCAGATGCAATTATCCAAACTGTTACTGAGTTACATCAACTGCTCAAACAGAAAATCTCTGCTTTATCAGAAAATCAGGGTATGATGAGCTAAACATTCAACATAAGAACTAGGAGGCATAACAATGAAATATTCAGAATATCAACCTCGTCCAGATCTACTCAAAGATCGTATCATTCTCATCACGGGCGCAGGTGATGGAATTGGTCGAGCTGCTGCTCTTAGTTATGCCCTTCATGGTGCAACTGTGGTTTTGCATGGACGTACCCTCAATAAACTTGAAGTCATTTATGATGAAATTGAAGGTTTAGGCGCACCACAACCTGCAATATTGCCATTACAGCTTTCAACTGCATCAAGTCACGACTATGAATTATTGGTCAATACACTTGAGCAGCAATTTGGTCGTCTGGATGGAATTTTACATAATGCGGGCATGCTCGGTGATCGAGTTGAATTAGCGGATTATCCTGTTGATGTTTGGGATGATGTCATGGCCGTAAATTTACGTGCGCCTTTTGCATTAACTCAAGCATTATTACCATTGCTTGAAAAATCTGAGCATGCTTCGGTGGTATTTACCAGTTCGAGTGTAGGTCGTGAAGCTCGTGCTTTATGGGGAGCATACTCTGTTTCTAAAGTTGCAACAGAAGCAATGAGTAAGATCTTTGCAGCAGAAAACACCTATCCAAATATTCGTTTTAACTGCATTAATCCAGGCGGGACCCGTACAGCGATGCGTGCGAAGGCTTACCCAGAAGAAGATCCAAAAATTCTTCCAACGCCGGATAGTATTATGCCTGCATATCTTTATTTGATGGGTGATGATAGTTTAGATATGAATGGGCAAAGTATTGATGCTCAATCTTAACCAATTGAATATAATAAATTTAAACACTATTAAATACGGGCTTCGATGATACTTTTCTAGAGAAATTGCTTAAAGATCTCCATCTTTTTAATGGAAGAATGAATTGATCTTCACAGTTTCTCTGCATTTTTAAGGTACAGTTTTCACATGAGAGACATCCGAAGTCCATAAGGTGCATCATGAAAAAAATTTTCATTATCTTGGTTTTAGGTTCAACAACCCTATTGAGTAGTATGGGTAGTTTTGCAGGTCCACATTTTGATGGTGATGATGACTCACGCGGTGGTGGCTGGCAAGGTCGTAACTTTGATCGTCCAGATGATGAAAACCGTATGCGTGAACGTCGTATGCGTGAAGAACGTGGTGTCGAGCGTTTAAAACAACATCGCTGGCAAGCAGGTTACGTCATGCCACAGCATTATCGGGGAAATGGCTACAAAGTTGATTATAAAGATAATAATCTCCCACGTCCCGGTCGTAATGAGCAATGGTATAAAATCAATAATGATTTTATTTTAGTCAACTCTGATGATAATAGTATTATCCGAATCATGGGGTTCTAAACACATTCTCAGACGATGACTGTACAAAGTTGAAGCGTTGTTTTAGGAATAGATTTATCTTTTTATTTTTTTCGTTAGAATCAGATAAATTGATGTATCTCTGAGATGAACATGGCGAACCAAATGACTGAAACTTCACATAGCACAACGCAAGATTATGTGCATTGGTTTCGCCACTCAGCACCATATATTAATGCCCATCGTGATAAAACCTTTGTGCTTATGTTTGGCGGTGAGGCCGTCTTACACCAAAACTTTCAGCATATTATTCATGATATTGCCCTATTGCATTCTTTAGGGATTCGTTTGATTTTGGTGCATGGCGCACGCCCACAAATTAATCAAAATCTACGTGAAAGCCAAATTGAAACGCCTTTTCATCAAAGTCGTCGTGTGACAACTCGTGCATCACTACGTAGTGTCATGAATGCAGTTGGATC
>NZ_LBMZ01000041.1:0-4328 GCF_001005525.1 Acinetobacter sp. AG1
ATATTATTTTTGTTTTAGTCCATTTTATTTTTTGATTTTAAATAAAAATGTCTAACTTTTTGTGTTGATCATTACCTTATTAAATTGATTGTTTTACCCGAATTGAATCCGAACATAAGATCGGTTTACATTGTTTCTAGTAGGAAATTAGGTTCACAAAAATCTCCCGAATGTTTTTTCGTAACTCAAAGAATATGTAGCTATACGAAAAGAGATGAACCTGATTCAAAGAATGTAAAGGGCAAGTGACGCTCAAGTGAAGTAGGTAGGTGTAGCCATGATTAGCAACACATTAAAGAAAGGTTTAAGTTTATTTAAATCTAACCCGATAACTGAGCAAATTGATTTTGCAAGTAAAAAAAGTATTCCGATTCGACATTTGGCAATTGGTTTTGAAGGCAAACAAGTCGATTTATCATTTTATATGAACAATCAATTCGCGACTATTTTCTTTGCTACGCTATCTGTATTTTTGACCTATGGTGAAGACTTAGTTATTGAAACTGCACGTCACCATCGTGATTTATTAAAAGATCCTATTTTAAGACAGCGTGTGACGTCATTGATTGGTCAGGAGGCGATTCACTCAAAACTTCATAATGAGTTTAACGATGCAATTGTTGAGCTTGGCTATCCAGTGAGACTTTATCGTTTCTTGGGCGAGCAATTTTTTGATCATATCTTCTTAAAATTTCCACAACCATTAAAACTTTCTTTAATGGCAGGGATTGAGCATTTTACGGCTGTATTAGCTGAATACATGATGGCACATGAGCAAAACTTCTATTTCTCTGATGACGCTAAAACACGTGCGCTTTGGATGTGGCATATGTTAGAGGAGTCTGAGCATAAAGATGTCGCTTACGATGTTTATCAAACATTAAATGGTAATTATGCACTTCGGATTTCTGGCTTCTTCCTCGCGTATTTTACCATTCTTGGTTTAATTCCGTTTGCGACAACATTCGTTCCTGTTTTACGTAAGCCTCAAGAGATGTTGACTGCAAAATTCTGGAAAGATGCAAAGCGTGGAGTCAAACTCGTTTTTAGTCCTAAAGATGGCGTTTTTGGTAGCACTCAAAGCCGTATTTTTGATTATCTACGTACTGATTTTCATCCTAATGACCATGATGCATCTGCGTATTTTGAATATTACGAAAAGAAATTATTGTCTGAAGGTGGTGCATTACATCCTTTCTTTGTTAAGGAATTTACACCTAAAGTTCAAGCTGCTTAATTTTGTTGGATAACTGATTGGTGCACAGCAATAATGATCATATGAGTTGGCAAAAAAGCTCAGATTCTTATGAGCGATTTGGTTCTTGTTGCCCATATTTTGCTCGTGCACTATGCAAGCAAGTTTTTCAGGAAATATCAATTTCAAAATTTTCTGAGATAAAAAAGAGTTTTCATTGAACTTAAGTGTTTAACAATTGAAGTGTTAAATGTTGCAGAAATAATTTTATAGACAACTTTATCGTTTTAATTGCTATGTAACTCTTTGATTTTTATTTACTCTCGTCATGGGGATCACGTTATGGTCGCTCAAGTTATTCGAAGTGTCTTTTCAGACAAATTAAGTACTAAATATCAGGGAATTATTCAGAACTTTGCGAATAAATCACCGATTCCTATTCGTCATTTTGATTTTAAATTTAACCCAAATGAGTTAGATGAAAAATTTTTCTTAAACAAAGAATTGGCTACATCTTATTTTCATGCTTTATCAATTTTTCTAACTTTTGGTGAAGATGTTGTAATTGAAACAGCACGTTATCACCGTGACTTTATTCATGATCCAATTTTGAAGCAAAGACTCACTTCTTTGATTGGGCAGGAAGCGATTCATTCAAAAATTCATAATCAGTTCAATGATGAAGTTTTGAAAGAGAATGGTTATCCCGTTGAGCTGCTACGTGCAATTGCCGCAAAAGTTTTTGATTATGGTATCTACAAATTACCACAGTCATTACAACTGTCATTGATGGCAGGAATTGAACATTACACGGCTGTGCTTGCTGAATTTATGATGCAGCATGAAGACTATTTACTTGGCTCACAGGATGAAAGACAACGTGCTATGTGGATGTGGCACATGTTGGAAGAATCAGAGCACAAAGATATTGCTTATGACGTATTCCTTGAATTATCGGGGGATTATTGGCTCCGAATTACGGGTTTTCTTTTAGCTAGTTTGACAATTTTAGGTGGCGTATCACTTGGTGGTTATTTGATGCCATTCTTACGTAAGCCAAGCAATTTGGTCAATCCACGCTATATGAAAGATGTATTAGAAAGTACCGCATTATTGTTTGGTAGTGAGCGTGGCGTGTTTGGTAGTAGCTTTATGCATATCTTGGAATACTTACGTCCAAGCTTTCATCCAAATGACCACGATACTACTGCGTATATGGCGTATTACAAAGAGCGGTTACTTAATCCTGAAACGGGATTATTGTCACCATATTTCCTTAAAGAATTTGTACCACCTGTACGTGCAACTCACGCATAACTTGGGCCAAGTAAATACGAAATTACTGGAAAAACAAATATGAAATTATTTGGTAAAAAAGTCAAACCGAGCCAAAAAGCATTTGCTGTGGTGACTGGTGCGGGAAGTGGAATTGGTCGTAGTTTTGCACTTGAATTGGCAAAGCGTGGCGGCACAATTGTGTGTTCAGACATTAATCTTGATGCGGCAAAAGAAACAGTAGCTTTAGTTGAGGCGCTAGGTGCAAAAGCCTTTGCCGTGCAATGTGATGTTGCGAAAGAAGAGCAGGTTAATCAATTGGCTGAGCAAGCTGAACAATTGATGCAGAGCCCTGTTACTTTGGTGATTAATAATGCAGGTATTGGTCTTGGTGGTAAGTTCGATGAAATGTCATCAGAAGACTGGAAATGGTGTATGGACATCAACCTTTGGGGTGTGATCTATGGTTGTCGTGCTTTTGTACCGAAGTTCAAACAATTAGGTCATGGTGCAATCATTAATGTTGCTTCAGCAGCATCCTTTACCGCAGCACCAGAGATGACTGTTTATAACGTTTCCAAAGCGGGTGTACGTGCATTATCTGAAACTCTGTCAGCAGAACTTAGAAAGTCGAATATTAAGGTCAATGTACTTTGCCCAACATTGGTTCCGACCAATATCATCAAAAATGGCAAAGTACCACATAAGGGTCTTTTAGATTATGCATTGACCAATCTTGCATTTACTACCAGTGATAAAGTCGCAAAGTTGACATTAGATCGTTTAGATAAAGGTGAGCTTTATACCATCCCACAAATTGATGCCAAATTATTCTGGTTGATGAAACGTACTGCTCCAAATTTATATGCAAAATTTTTGGGCACATCATACCGTTTAATGAAGTAAACCCCATCGGGTAAAAGATTTTGATGACTGAAATAAGATTGAAGATACATTTATTTCAGAGCAATAGATGAAAGGATATTTAAATGACAGCTCAAGCAAAAAAATTAAATTCTGCTGACAAAAAAGCATTACCTCCACACATTTACGATACCTTTATCGTAGGTGCTGGTATTTCAGGTATTGCAACTGCAATCCGTCTTGATCAAGTGGGTTACACCAACTACAAGATCATTGAAAAAGCGACGCGTGTCGGCGGCACATGGCGTGAAAATACTTATCCTGGCTGTGGTTGTGATGTTCCATCAGCATTATATTCATACTCATTTGCGCCAAGTGCTAAATGGAGTCATTTATTTGCTCGTCAGCCTGAGATATTAAGTTATTTAGAAGAAGTTAGCGAAAAATTCAATGTAAGTTCGAAAATTGAATTCGGTACTGAACTCATAAATGCTGCTTGGAATAAAGAGCGTAATTTATGGGTGATTGATACAAATAAAGGTCAATTCCTTTCTAAAACGGTTATTTTTGCGACGGGTCCAATCACTGAAGCTCAGATTCCAAAACTTGAAGGTTTAGAAACTTTTAAAGGCGAAATGTTCCACTCAGCGAAATGGAATCATGATTACGATCTTACAGGTAAGCGTATTGCTGTTATTGGTACAGGCGCTTCGGCGATTCAGTTCGTACCACAGATTCAGCCTTTAGCAAAAGAGTTATATGTATATCAACGTACAGCACCTTGGGTTGTTCCAAAACCTGATACTGACTTAGGTGAAGTCAGTAAAGCATTGATTGAAAAATTCCCATTTATCCAAAAAGCTTGGCGTAAAACGGTAGCACAATCACTTAATGCGATTAATTTTGGTTTACGTAATCCAACGGTATTAAAGCCTGTTGGTGAGTTAGCGAAACTGATTTTACGTTTCCAAATTGAAGATGCTGAATTACGTAA
>NZ_LBMZ01000030.1:0-2795 GCF_001005525.1 Acinetobacter sp. AG1
TGGACAAACGGAAATCATGCTCATGGGTGAGCGTACAGATGAACAATATAAAGAACTGCTGTATTCAAATTTAGAAGATTACCAACGCCTGAAACGAATGATTGATAGCATGCTGTTTCTTGCACGTGCGGATCGTCAGATGGTGATGTTAAATAAACAATGGATCGATCTACCCAACTTGATTGAGACGATTTGTGACATTTTTGAGCATCAAGCCGAAGAACAAGGTTGCCAGTTTATTTTGCAGTTAGAACAAACTCAGATATTGGCTGATCCTGAATTACTACAACGAGCGCTTTATAATTTAATTTCAAATGCACTGACACATGGTGGTTTACAACGTCAGATTTATATTGGCAGTCGAAACAACCAACAAGATGATTCAAGCTTTACAACTAGCTTATATGTGATCACCAGTGATACGAGTATTGCAAATGAGCATCTTGATTCTCTATTTGAACGCTTTTATCAATGTACTTCTAGCCGCCATCAAAGCAGCCAAACTGGAGGTCTCGGTTTATCCATCGTTGCCTCAATTATGACCCTTCATCAAGGTGATTATTTGGCTTACAATACTCCAGATGGTATTTGCTTTGAGCTCATTTTTTCTGAAATTTAGTTATCGAAAACTATGAAATATATCTTTATTTATTTTCAAAAATTGACTTCCTAACTGTCTTCCATCAATCCAAAAATCAGTGGTGTCATAGTAATTTTCTTGCTGATAATCTCCTAAAGTTTTGCTTTGTCCAACCATCTGCTTAGATGAGAAAATTGTTTCCTGAAAGTTAGTGCAACAACATAATGTTGAATCTCGCTAGCTAATAAAGCAGCGTTTGATAACTTGCCGTGATATTTTGATTTTACTCATGACCAAACATGAATTTAATAATGGTCATATTAGCAACTCTAGTGATTCAAATTGTCATTGCCTTTATTTAATCACTTTAATAATTTGAGATAGGATTTTTTGTAGCAAGTATCTTGTTGAATTAATTCAAAACCATATTTCCTATATGTTACATGTTCAAATCATAATTTGGTTATTCAACTACACACACGAGAAGTAATTAATTTAGCCAAAATAAATTGGGGGCAACAAAACGATGAGTAAAAATGAATTAGGAACTGTTTTGAATCAGCCCACTATTGATGTTAAAGAATTATATCAACAATGGGGAGTGTCAACTCCTTGGCGTTCAACAGGTAGATTCGAACCTTTACAGATATTTGCGGGTAAGCTTTTGTATCGCCAAACCTTATACAATGAAAGTAGGTTTTATGGATTTAAACTTCACCATCATCAAATTGATGGCTTCCAAGTACATTGGTTAAGTAATAAAAAAAATAAGAAATCAAAGGGATCAATATTGTTAATTCATGGATTAAGTGCGGATAAATCACATTGGGTGCGATTCGCGCGTTATCTTGCTAAGGACTATCATGTCATCATTCCTGATTTACCTGCACATGGTCAGACTGGCTATTTATCAA
Source organism: Acinetobacter sp. AG1 (assembly GCF_001005525.1). Taxonomy (NCBI): domain Bacteria; kingdom Pseudomonadati; phylum Pseudomonadota; class Gammaproteobacteria; order Moraxellales; family Moraxellaceae; genus Acinetobacter; species Acinetobacter sp. AG1. The sequence goes on from NZ_LBMZ01000030.1 coordinate 1,495, forward strand.
ATGCTGATTACAGTGTGGAGAGACAAGCTCGACGAATGATCGAGTTATTGGATCATTTAGGTATAAATCAAGTTCACGTACTTGGAAATTCAATGGGAGGTTTTATAAGCATTTTCATGGCTCACAAATGGTCTCATCGAATAGCTAGCTTAGGACTTTTAAATTCTGCGGGTTTAAAACCAAGAACTCACAGTGTATTGGAAGCAGCATTTCATGGAGCTAAAAATCCATTTATTGTAAATTCAGTTTCAGAATTTAATGACTTATTATCATTAGCTGCATCAAAGCAGCAATGGATGCCCTATTCTGTAAGATTAATGCTTGCTAAGCAGTTAGCTGATCGACGAGAGCGCTTGTTTAAATTATCTTTACAAGTAATGCAGGAAATAACTGAGTTTAATTGCGCAGAGAAAAGTAAAGATGCTTTTAAGATGTCAACACTTGTAATTTGGGGTGAAGAAGACAAATTACTTGATGTAGATATGTTAGAGCATTTTGTTGAGATTATTCCACATGCCCATTCAGTGAAATTACCTAATACTGGCCATATGCCAATGCTTGAATGTCCTAAGATAGCAGCAAAGCATTATAAAAGATTCATTAATACTTTATAGCATCCATTCTGATGATCAGATATGAATAACTTTGCCAAACCTTTAAGGTAGAATTCAGCTGTATGAAATGAACAATTAAAGAGCAATGAGTAACCATAAATTTATAAATAAATTTCGAGCATAAAAAACCACGTTGGGAAAACGTGGTTAAGGTGTCACTTTGCTTAAAGTGTTATGGTCATATACTTCAGTTAATTTAAAAACCCTTATTGAAACTATATTTAAAAACTCATATTAAATTATTATTAATAATAATTTATTTATAAAAATTTAGTATCTCGTAACCATTTTTCAGTTAAAAGCATTCCCTCAACAAGATTAATTTTGGGTTCATAACCCACCTGAGTTCGAATTTTATCAATTGAATAGCCGCTGTTTCTCGTTAACATTGCAAGAGAGCTGCTACTAATTTCTGTGTTTTGTTTCAGTATATTTGATAATAGCCATTCACTGCTTTTTGTTAATCTTTTAGCTAAACCCGTTTCCAATAAAATTGGCCTTCCTTTTTTCCCTGCCCATCGCCAATGATGACTAAAGAAATCCAAACAGCTCACATCTACCCCGTCAGTGATATTATAAATCTGTCCTGATGTTTGAGACTGTGTCGCTACTCCTAAAATTCCATCCAATAAATTATCGATGTAAACAGGACTAAAAATTCCCTGACCTTTTGCAGGTAAAATAAAT
>NZ_LBMZ01000020.1:0-2125 GCF_001005525.1 Acinetobacter sp. AG1
AATTAACTATATTAAATTAATATGAAAGGTATTTAATAATATTTAAAACTTATGGATATTATCTAATTTTTTATAGAAACTGCGAACGAGATCTAAGTTATAGACATTTAGATCTATGTTGAATGAGCCGGTTTGATACAAAAGATGGGAAATCGAATCGATCAGTTAGCAGGCTACGGATTGGTAATGGAGAGGAGTGTACTCACTTAAAGTTCTATTTGTCTAAGCGGGGAAGAGCAAGACACTAGACAGTTATTTAAAAACTCATTTGAAATACAGCTTTTATAGTGAAAAAACAATGCATGAAACGTGATACAAGGCGTATACTGAAATTAACCATTACAATCACATAGGATTAGAAATGCTTCTTAAATTTGCGATTCGCTTTATGGCTGTCCTCCTTTCAGTACTTATCTTGGCTGCTATCGTTATTCAGTTCTTCTTCTCAAGCAAATTAACCACAGATTTGTGGATTATTGTAGTTCCTGTGATCTTAGGTATTCCAATTCTTACCTCTGTCGTAATTGCTAAAGACGATGAGTTAAGCATTCAGTGATACATACATGAATAATTAAAGTAACTATTTAAAAAGCCCATGCCAATGGGCTTTTTTACTGTTTTAAACAATCTAAGTCCTGTTTGAGAATTTTAGATTGTTTGATGAACGGTCATAATCAAGCGATGATTGGTACTGGTAATAGTTGTTAAAAAAATAGATAATTGTGATGTAATTCACAATTAGGATAAAAAATGTTTAAGATCTTGGGGAATTTAACAGTTTGTATGCTGTTTATTACTGGTTTGGTATTTTTAGTGATTGGAACTTCGTCAACAGATGCGCTTCTGGTTGCAGTTTCATTCGCTTTGATGACGGCATCTTATCTACTTGCATCAGAATTCAATATAAATTTGTTGAATTGGAATAAATAACAATAAATTTAGCTGAAGAGTTCTTGCAGAAATTCTTCAGCAATTCATTAGGTATCAAAATTGAAAACGTAGAAATAGGTTTTTTAGCTTAAAATATTGAAAATAATTATAAATATTGATTTTTACAAATTACTCAATAATGAATAAATCTTAAGAATACGCTTTACGATCGTTGAATAGTGTCAATAAATAGATATAACTAAGCGAAAACTAGTAAGTCATACAAAGTCTAAAATTTTCTAACTTTAGCGATTTCATCACACTCCAAAAAATCTAGCTCTTTAAATAACTAGAACATTCGTTATTAGTAAAATTTTTATGATTTGTCTGAAAAAACAGTTTCGATTAAATGTTTAGATGATAGATGAACTCTTATAATTCTAAATAGTATTTTTTTAGAACAAAATAAATTATGCTCTAGAATCTTAATTTTAAATAAAAATAGGTAATTACATGGGGAAAATTGTTGCAGGCGTTCTTGGTTTAACATTGGGTATAGCAACTATAAATGCGTGGAGTGATACACCACTACAAATTAATTATGGTACACCACAAGCATTAGGTGAGCAGACTTTGCAAGCAACCGCTCCAGTAAATCAAGATGAAAACAGTAATGGTCTTCAAACTTCTATTTTTGCAGAATATTATGGCTCAAAGATTGGATCTAATGATTTAGGTGGTGATCAAAAACTTAATGGAATCGGTGCGGGCTTAACGGTTACAGCTCTAAATTCATTGAGTACTAGCGTTGGTTTAAACTTTCAGAGAAATTCGAATTGGAAAAATACTGAAATTAACGTTAAAGGTGGCTACAAATTTTACAATTTTGATAATACCTACGCAAATGCCAATATTGGTGTTGGTTATGCTTGGGTAAAAGCAGATGATTATGATGTTAAGCTACGTTACGTCACATTACCTGTTGAGTTAGAGGTTGGACACTATTTTCAAAAAGACCTCGCTGTTTATGCAGGGTTAGGCTATAAGTGGTTGTATATAGAAAACCTTAAGGATGTTTGTACTAGTTATTTTTGTAGTACAGCAGCTTCTGATGTATTAGATCTGGATGGTATTACTTATCGAGTTGGACTTAAATACGATTTCTAGAAACCTTAAAAAGCTCATCTATTGATGAGCTTTTTTAATTTATACTTTTAAATAATCTTAAAGTTTAATTGAATTAAATAATAAATTA
>NZ_LBMZ01000039.1:0-4180 GCF_001005525.1 Acinetobacter sp. AG1
CCTCCTGTACAGGAGGTTTTTTTATATTAATGCTTAAGTTGTCTTGGACGAAAACCTGTAATCAATAATCCAATCACATAGGCCACCACACCAATTACACATAAACCAGCCACTTCAGCGATGCGTAACCATTGTGAAATATCGCCTTGATACCAACTTAAACCATACCAAAGCGCGACAATCATAGTGATGTTCGCAATTGCATATTGGAACGCTAGTTTCTTCCAATGCGCACCAAATCGATAAATATTCCGTTTATGTAAATAGAAATATAGCATACCCGCATTCACCAAAGCTGAGCCTGAGGATGCTAAAGCTAAAGCCATGTGTTCTGCATGCCAATCAATTAATTTAAAGAAACCGATAAAAACGACGTTTAAAATCGCATTCGCAGCCACTGCCATCAAACCTACACGAACAGGGGTTTTGGTGTCTTGCTGAGCGTAAAAACCAGGTGCAAACACTTTGATCAACATAAATGAAATAACCCCTGCACTCATACATTGCAGAGCTAATGCTGTCATTCGTGTATCTTCCAACGTAAATTCACCACGTTGGAACAACGCTTGAATAATCGGTGTAGACAACATAAATAATGCAATACTCGAAGGAATACCAACAAGCATGATGATTTTAGCAGCCCAATCGATCATGCTCTTAAATTTAGCTTGGTCTTGTTCTGCATGACGCGCTGATAACGAAGGTAAAATCACTGTACCGATTGCTACGCCAATTAAACCCAATGGTAGCTCTGTCATACGTTCAGCACTATATAACCATGACACAGAACCATCTTGCATGAATGAAGCCCAAATCGTATTCAGCAATAAGTTGATCTGCGTGACTGAAACACCAAATAAAGCAGGTAACATCAGTTTTAAAATACGGTCGACACCTTCATGTTTAAAATCAACTTTTGGGGGAATCAGTAAGTTTTTATTCCATAATTCAGGAATCTGAATTGCGAGCTGTAAAACGCCTGCAACAACAACAGCCCAGCCTAATGCCATAATGGGCTCTGCCATATACGGCGTTAACCACCATGCACCTGCTATCATTGCGACATTAAGTAGTACAGGCGAGAAAGCAGGTGATGCAAATGAACCATAGCTATTGAGAATACTGCTGGCAAAAGCCGTTAATGACATAAACATCAAATAGGGAATCGTAAGACGAAACATATCAACGGCAAGGTCAAATTTCTCAGGATCGTTATGAAATCCGGGTGCATAGATATAAATAATTGCAGGTGCAGCAACCATTGCGACAAACGTCAATAATGACATTGCTGTGAGTAGACAACCAAAAACTCGACTGATGAGAATCTGAACTTCGGCATGCGCACGACTGGTTTTATATTCTGTTAGAACAGGAATGAATGCTTGAGAAAAAGCCCCTTCTGCGAAGAGTCGCCGAAAAAAATTGGGAATACGAAAGGCAACGACGAAAGTATCGAAGTCCTTGCCCGCACCAAATACATTGAGTAGCACAACATCACGCACTAATCCCAAAATTCGGGATAACATCGTCATTGCACTGACAATGACAGTCGATCGCCACAATGCCATCGCATTCACCTACGGCTTATCTTTTAAAAAGCGTTATTGTAATGAAAGTCAAAATAGATTTCGTTGTGAAATCATAAATTCGACGAAGTTTTTTTAGATAGTAATTGACGGAATAATTGCCAATCAAAATATAACCCAGGATCAGTTTTACGTTTTGGGGCGATATCAGAGTGACCTGCAATATGATTCTGAATTTTTGGATAGGCCTGTCGCAGTAGCGTTACGACTTCTACGAGAGCCTGATATTGTTCAATTTCAAAAGGCAAATCATCGCTGCCTTCTAATTCGATGCCAATCGAATAGTCATTACATTCTTTCTGAGCAAGATAACTGGAACGTCCTGCATGCCATGAACGGTCATTAAAGTTTACAAATTGAATGACCTCTCCCGTACGCAAGATCAGCAAATGTGCGGATACCTGCATCCCTTCAATGGTCTGAAAATAAGGATGGATAGACCAATCTAATTTATTTTGAAAAAACTGCTGAATATAGCCTCCACCAAACTGTGAGGGTGGCAAACTAATATTATGAATAACAACCAGTTGAATATCCACACCATCAGGACGAGTATTAAAATTAGGTGATGCAATCTGGGTCGCACCGATTAATTTTCCAGCTTGCACTTGAGTAAATTTAGCCTGTTGCATTATGACCCGAATCAGCAATTTAATGTTTATCTACTGCATTCTGACATGCTTTATCACGAATAATCGAGATGAAATACTTATTTTTTATGAGGAGGGTGCTAATATATCGCACAAGTTTTTTGGTCATAAATATACTGGAACGGGTATGAGTATTCCTCAATCTTTGCTTGAACAATCTATTCAAATCAATATTCAACAAGCATTACAAGAAGATATTGGGGATGGTGATATTACCGCAATGCTTACCCCTGAAGTAGAGCAAGCAACCGCAACCATTATTACCCGTGAAGACATGGTTTTAGCTGGTCAACCTTGGGTGAATGCTTTGATTCAGGCGTATGATGACTCAGTACAAATCACATGGCTTAAACAAGAAGGTGAGCATGTTGCAGCAAATGAGGCCTTTTTAAAACTCGCTGGTTCTGCACGTAGTTTACTGACTGTGGAACGCCCTGCTTTAAACTTTATTCAAACACTTTCTGCTGTGGCGACTAAAACTGCAAATTATGTGCAACAACTTGAGGGTTTAAATACCAAATTGCTTGATACACGTAAAACCTTACCAGGTCTACGTATTGCACAAAAATATGCAGTTGCTGTGGGTGGTGGACAAAACCATCGTTTAGGTCTATTTGATGCATTCTTAATTAAAGAAAACCATATCATGGCAGCTGGTGGTATTGCTCAAGCAATTGCTAAGGCACATGACATTGCACCGGGTAAACCTGTCGAAGTAGAAGTTGAGACTTGGGACGAGTTAAACCAAGCACTTGAAGCTGGTGCAGATATCGTGATGTTAGATAATTTTAGCCAGCAACAAATGATTGATGCGGTCAAGCATGTTGCGGGGCGTTGTAAATTAGAGGCTTCTGGTAATATTACAATTGAGAACTTGCGCGAAGTTGCAACCACAGGCGTCGACTATATTTCAATGGGCGTACTCACTAAAGATGTTCGTGCTGTAGACTTATCTATGCGTTTTAATGCTTAAATATTCTAAGCATCATCCGATTGCTGTGTTTTAAGTGCATCAGAAGTCGAAATTTTTGTCATTTCGACTTTCTCAGTCCACGCTGATTTAGCTTCAGCTGAATCAGTGGGTCGTGGATCTGCTGCCATTAACACAAAAGTCACTGCAGTTAATAATATTAGAAAAACTTGTACCATGTTCCCCTTCCTTATTTATTCTTAATTTTTCGAGTCTATCAATCCAAAATGAGAAAAAATTGAGTGTTGTGTTACCGCATGCAAATACTCTGTGAGCTATTGTTTACAATCAGATGATGATATTTAATTTCATTTTGAACCGAAAAGCCCAGCATGCTCAGTAGCTCAATTTATTCAAATAAAAAGATAGACACACTCTATTTCGTATGTGCTTTAACATCATTCACGATTGGCTATAGGGTTGTACATTATTCTTATTTTAGAAAACAGATCGATTTTCATCCTGCAGAAGTATTTCTTTTTGGTTTTCCAATCTGATGCTAATTCTGTTCTATCTCTATTGGTTTTTACTGTGATAATTTCAGCCTATAAAAAAGCGGCTAAAGAATATTTTTTAGCCGCTTTTTTATAAGTAGATCGAAATCCTATACGCCTATCACCCCAATATATGGATCAGAAAATGAGTCTTCGTTAGACGCAAGACGACCCGCAAACCTGCGACTAACACTTGGTTCATTTTGAATCGTCACTGTAAAGTCATACCAACCACCAAATTCAGACATATCCCAACTCAACGCTTTTTCAGCTGTAGTCGTTTCAATCTGCCATGTCTTATTCGGTAAATAAGCATTCGCTTTTACAATCAATTTTGCTGTTTGGGCGCCATCATTGCGTACTTTCAAGAACAGTTTCGGATCACATTCTTCCATACACACACGGATTTCTGGCAAAGCTTCAAACTGACTTACTTGAGCAACATTACCCGTAAAGCTACGATGGAAACCATTGGGACCC
>NZ_LBMZ01000023.1:0-2285 GCF_001005525.1 Acinetobacter sp. AG1
AGAAGGTTGGCCAGTGGTGTTATGGGCACATGGGACTGTCGGTTTGGCCGATGCCTGTGCGCCGTCTTGGAGTGGACGATCATATCGAGATGTACAATATCTAAATCGTTGGCTGAAAGAAGGATTTGCTGTCGTCGCGACAGATTATGAAGGTCTAGGTGTTGCTGGGCCGCATTTGTTAATCAATAACCCCATGCTGGCCTATAGTATTTTAGATAGTGGTAGAGCTGCTCTAAAAGCAAAATTACCACTTGCAAATAAGTTTGTAATTGTTGGTCAATCTCAAGGAGGCGCTGGCGCTGTTTCGGCTTCTTCCTATTCGGCTACGTATGCACCTGACTTAAATATTAAAGGTTCAATTGGTACAGGCGTGATTTATCAAGATCCTGAGGCGAGCCCTGAAAAAAATCAGCTAAAGTTAAATCCTTATGAAGTCAGTCCGTCGCTTGCTTATGGTATCTATAGTTTTTTAGTGACGCAAAGTTTATATCCAGAAATAAAAACAGAAGATATTTTTACGCCTGAAGCAGCACCTTTAGTTGAACAAGCAAGAAATGCGTGCTTAACAAGCTTTATGGGGGATATTCAATCTGCGGGTCTTTCGCCAGCACAAGCGTATAAACCTAATCCACCTGCAAACTATAAAAAGCTGCAACAGAAACAATCGAATGATTATGGTTATTATCCGACATTAAAAATCAGTCACCCACTATTTATCGGAACAGGGGCAAACGACCGCACCCCTGATGCTCGATCTCAAATGAAGCTAGTGGCCGATGCGTGTAAAGCGGGTACCGTGGTTGAAGGCCATTTGTATCATGGCTTAGGGCATAGCGAGACCGTTAATGCTTCATTACAAGATTCGATTCCATTTGCTAAAAAGGTGATTGCGGGAGAGAAAGTTCAGGCTATTTGTAAGCCTGACTTACAATAAAAGATGACATAAAGATTTTCTCACTAAAGAAAATCTTTATTTTAAAAAGCCACTCTTCAAAGATATTGCAGAGCGGCTTTATACTTTAAATGTTTAAGCGATGCGCTTTAATCTTTTTGCAGCCTCTTCACGTACAGCAGGGATGATATAGCGGCCATAATCGACCGTATCATAGATCGGATCGTAGCCTCGATTTAAAAAGGTGGTAACGCCTAAATCTACATAATCGAGTAATGCCGCAATAATGGTATCTGGTGTACCAACCAAGGCAGTGGTATCACCATAAGCTCCTACAGCAGTTGCTGTGGGCATCCATAAGGCACGATCATGTCGATCACCTTGTTGGGCTGCTGCCAATAAGCGTTGTGAACCAATTCCTTTGATTTTGTGCCCTGACAATGTGCCGTTATTCTGAAAAGTTGGATTGTTTTGAATATCTGCAAGTATCTGTTCTGCACGCTGCCAAGCAAGTTCTTCGGTTGGGCCAATAATAAGGCGTACGGATAAGCTAACAGGTGGCTGCGGTTTATTGGCGTGTTCTGCTGCCAGCTTCAATTTATTAATTTGCTCTTTTACTCCAGCCAGTGGTTCCCCCCATAGTGAATACAGGTCTGCATGGCGAACTGCAATATCATAAGCAATATCGGATGAGCCACCGAATGAAATCGGGATTGTTTCGTTAACTGGCTTTAACGGGCAAAAAGCATTTTCTAGCTTAAAGTACTTACCTTCATAACTAATAGGTTGATCGCTTTTCCAGAGTTTCTGAATAATATCTAAATATTCACCCGTCCGTTCATAACGTTGAATTTTATCAACAATATAATCGCCTTCTTGAGGCTCAGCTGTAATTCCCGTAATTGCATGTAAACGGATTCTTCCACCGCCTGTCGTATGGTCAAGTGTCGCAAAAGAACGTGCAGCTAGATTTGGTGTTACAAGCGCGGGACGATGGGCAATCATAAACCCGAGTTGCTCAGTATGCTGTGCCAGATAAGCTGCAATTTGTGTACTATCTGGGCTGCTTGGTCCGCTAGCAATTAAGACTTTATCAAAACCAGCATATTCATGTGCCCGTGCATGATAACGTAGATAGTCGATGTCTATTTTATGACCAATTCGTGTTCCTTTAGTTTCTGACCATTGATTTGGAAAAACCATACCAACAAATTCGATACTCATTTTACTCAACCTACTTTGTATATTTAATATAAAAGAGCAAAATAAATGCCAATTGCTGAGGCTTTATAAATGAGGGGTTTTCAAATTTTATTATTTAAAAGGTGTTTGTATTTGATCAATACTAAAGCATAATGTTTTAAAAACAACATATCATAAAAATAGAAATATA
>NZ_LBMZ01000059.1:0-8565 GCF_001005525.1 Acinetobacter sp. AG1
AAATTTCACCACTCTATAATAAAAAATAAAATAGCGATAAGAGTTCTTAAAATTGAAAAAGAGAGTAGAAAAAATAAGTTTAAATTTAATTTTTTTAAAAAAATTAAAAGATAGACTTATCTCAACTTATAATAAGCCATGTCTATTTCTAGATATAGACGGAACTTTATCTGATTTTCAACTTGATCCTACTGAAAGTTATATTCCAACTAAAACTTTAAATATTTTAGGAAAAATTATTTCAAAGCAGATTCCTGTTGTTGCTGTAACAGGAAGAGACATTGATTCTGCACGTAAATTATTTGAATCCCTTAATCTTCCAATTGCTGCATTGCATGGATTAGAAATATATCTAGGAAATGAAAAAGAATTACATACACCAAAGAATTTCTCAGAAATTTCAAATATTTATAAAATTCTAGCTCAAGCATGTATCTCCTATCCAAGTTTACTGATTGAAAACAAAAAATCTTCAATTGCGTTGCATTACAGGAAAGCTCCAGAGCTACAAGATATAGCGAAAAAAATAATATTAGAAAGTCAAAAGATATTCCCCAATCTAAAGTTAATTCAAGGGAAATTCGTTTATGAATTATTACCTGCGCAAGCCAATAAAGGCTTGGCAATCAAAGAAGTTTTAGCTCATTTAAACCAGTATGAGGTTTACACACCAATTTTCATTGGCGATGACGTCACGGACGAAGATGGTTTTTATTTTGTGAATCAGGTGGAAGATGGCATCTCAATCAAAGTCGGTCAAGGGCTTACCCATGCCAAATATCAGCTTCAAGACACAAAACAAGTACATGATTTTTTAGAATTATTTTTAGAACACATTCAGAACTATGACAACAATATTAAAGGTAACAACAACTTAGATGGAGAGAAAACATGTCTAAATTAATTATTTTATCGAATCGAGTCAGTATTCCCAATGGGCAAAAAACTACCGCAGGTGGGCTTGCAGTCGCTATACAAGATGCATTAGATGATATTGGTGGTGTATGGCTCGGATGGAATGGCGAACGAGTTCATAAGCAAGAGGAAGTACATTTTAATATTCTTCGGAAGGATAAAGTTGAATATGTCACCTGCCCTTTAACAAATTCTCAATATTCTGATTATTATGCAGGGTTTGCCAACAATTCACTTTGGCCTGCCATGCATTATCGTTCAGACCTGATTGAGTTTAAAACATCAGAATACGAAGGATATCAAAAAGTAAATTATTTATTCGCTCAAAAACTTGCCGAAATTGCAGATCGAAACGATACAATTTGGGTCCATGATTATCATTTTTTAAGTGTGGCGAAATATTGCCGTGAACTCGGTATGCAGAATAAAATTGGATTTTTCTTGCATATTCCTTTTGCACCTTTATTTATCTGGCAAAAAATTCCATGTGCTCAACAATTGATTGAGGATCTATGCCAATACGATGTGGTGGGTCTACAAACAGATAAAGATCAAAAAGTGTGTATGCAAGTATGCACATCTTTATTGAAAGCACAGAAAATTCAACAAACGTTGTTAAGCTATCATCAACGTTTGACCATGATTAAATGCTACCCAATTGGGGTAAATCCAACAGCGATTCAAAAAGCAGCCCAACAGTTTATTGATGTACAAGACTTCCTTACCCGCCCAGTAGAGCTGAATGCTGCAAAAACCATTATCGGCGTAGATCGGATTGATTATTCAAAAGGTTTACTAGAACGTTTTTTGTCCTATGCAGAGTTCTTGGAGAAATATCCTGAGTATCAGCAGCATATTCAACATTTACAAATTGCTTGCCCATGCCGTTTGGAAGTTCCAGCTTATCAACGTTTATTTGAGCGTTTCAAGATTAAGATCGAGATGATTAATCAGGAATTTGCACAGGAAGACTGGCAACCCGTGGAATGTATTTATGATGCAATGAAACATCATCATTTGATGCAAGTCTATCGTCAAGCAGATGTATGCTGGATCAGTTCAATACGAGATGGGATGAATCTAGTCGCAAAAGAATATATTGCAGCGCAAAATCCATCAAATCCTGGTGTACTGATTCTATCCAAATATGCAGGTGCTGCAGAGCATATGTCAGAAGCACTACTGGTTGATCCTACCGACAAAACGGCAATGGTCGATGCTTTAAAAACAGCACTGGAAATGCCACGACAAGAGCGTATTTCACGCTACAAACAACTGATGAAAGGTTTAAAAGATTTTGATATTAATGACTGGCGCAATGCATTTCTTAACGACTTACAGAACAAAACCGCTGTGCAGGATTTCAGATTCCTGGGAATGCGTAACGTTAACCCTATTTATCAAAATTTATAGTACTTCGATTTGTAAGGAACTGGCAGTGTCCAGATATTGCCAGTTCAATTCACTATGATGCTTATTTCAAATAAGTAAACCGATTTAAAGCCACAATCAATAATAATAGACCAGATAGTGCCATAAACACTGTACTTAAGCCAATCAGCTCACTCACCATTCCAATGAAAGCAGGTCCAACCAAAATACCCGTATAAGCCATAGTCGAAACACAAGACAATGCAACTGCACTTGCCATCATCTTCTGACGTCCAGCACGGGAAAACATGATCGGGACGATGTTAGAACAACCTGCCCCAACCAATGTATAACCCACTAAAACCAGCCACCAATGAGGCGCGATACTGACCAACGCCAAACCTAAAGTTGCACAAATCGCGCTATAGGTTAAAAGCTTTTTTTCACCAAAATAACGGATCAGATAATGCCCCGTAAAACGTCCTATGGTCATGGCAATCGCGAAGAAGGTATACGCCAATCCCGCAAAAGCGGCATTAACTCCATATTGTTGCGTTAAATAAATACCACTCCAGTCCATCGCCGCACCTTCCGTCATGAAAATGATGAAGCAGGCAATACCAATTAATATAATCAAAGGTTGTGGCAGACGCTGGCGTATCGACTTTTTCACTTTCGATGATGTTTCAAGACTGGTGTTTTCTACAGCTTTTATGCTGTATGGCACTGAAAGAAAAACAATAATTACCAACAGTAAACTCACAGCAAATGCGCTTATGACAGACGAAATACCTAAAGCAAGCAATGCAGTAATCGTCAGTACCCCAGCTAATCCGCCTAGACTCGCCATACCATGGAAACCAGACATCAATGATTTTAAGCTATTTTTCTCAACCACTACGGCCTGAATATTGAGTGCAACGCCCAGACTTCCTGCTGCTGTACCAAATAAGAATAAGGTGATCGCCATCATTAATGGCGTGCTCCATAAGCTTAGGCTTGGCAATAAAACGGCAAGCAAGAGTAAAGCGAAACCGATCGGCAGACGACAACCAATACGCTGAACAATTTTACCTGTTGCAGGCATAGCTAGCATTGCACCTAAGCCACCGCATAATAGCAACAAACCAAAATCGGCATGATTAAAATGTAAACGTTGCTGGGCAAAAGGAATCAGCGGCGCCCATGCAGCCGTGGCGAAACCAAGACCGAAAAAGCTAAAACGAGTTGAAAGACGTTGAGCACTTAATTGAATTTCAGGATCAATAAGAGCAGTTCTGGAAAAAAGGATCATTTAATACCATCCACACAAATTAACTCAGAGCGTCCATCTCGGATAAATCACCATAGAAAAACCCCTGCTAATCTATAGAGAAGTTCTATAAATCCACAGAGGCTTTTATGGCGAAATTATACACAAAACCAAGCTAAAAACAGTATTTTTTACAAAAATAAAATTCATATATATCAATAGCTTATTATTGTTTATTCAAATAAAATTAAAGCATTTATTTTTAACACTTTTTCCTCTTAGCTTTTCAATTTAATTAGGCAAAGATATGAATTTACTTAAATTTTGTAGGGATGACTGAATTAAATAGCTCATTTATAAAGCTGAATAATATATGTCACCCGCTAAAGCTGTGGATTAACTTTCTCTCTCGAATTAGGTCAATTTTATAAATGTTTTAAAAAGTACGATAAACCTTCAGGTGCACGTCCATTTAATCGACTGCTAGTGGTGACGCGAACCAGATTACTCCAAGTGATTTTGCAACATTGCTTAATAAATTTTTCAATTAATGAGACATCCTCATGACAAGGAATAGGTTCAAAGCCTCCTGCCTGAATATAGGCTTCAGTACTAAAGCTTAAATTCGCCCCATGTATATGTTGATGATCCATCCTGTCCTGATAATGCGCCAGATATTTTTGCTGTTGTTGTATTGATAAGTGGCTAAGATCATCCAGTATAACGATTCCACAAATGGCATCTGTTGGCTGATGTAGCATTTGGCATAGTAACCAATCTGGATCTACAATTGTATCAGCATCCGTGCAAGCGACCCATGTAACTCCTTGATCGATTAGCTGCCTAATGCCAAGGTCTCTGGTCTTGCCTACACAAGCAAAATTACATTCAAGCCAGTTCATCTGGTGTGACTTTACAATCATGAGGGACTGGTCAGTGCAACTGTCTAAAACCACTAGAATCTCGACCTGACAGTGACCTATATTCTGTATAGCTTGTTCAATTGACTGCAAACAAGCGGATAAATTCTGTTCCTCATTATGGGCTGGGATAACAATACCTATTTTCATATTAAGCCCTGTTGTTTTGCCAAAGATGAAGAGTTTACCGTCCAGATATCAATCATAAAATCTGGATCATTCAAACTTAAATAATGAGAGAAAGGCAAAGATTGTTTTAAATGATCATGTACTTGAAAGGCGTCCAGTTCAAAATTCTGAATGGCATGACGCCAGTGACAACACAGGATTTCACCTTGTGGCGTTAAACTGTCTTTGAGCTGATTGATCAGCTTATGCAGTTCATTGCGTGATAAGTAATAAGCCACTTCACTGATGACAATCAGATCAAATTTCTGTTGAGGAAAATTTTCAGGTATTTTTTGCTGTTGAACATTCACATGGCCTAGATCCTGTAAACGTTGCGAAGCCCAATGGACAGCGTGTGCAGAAAGATCTAGACATAAAAGCTGACCAGCACGTTGAGCCAAATGTACACTTAAATGACCGTTGGAACAGCCAATTTCCAGCACTGATGAGTAGTGCTGTTGAGTGAGTAATGCTAAACAAATCTGCCTCTTACGAGCCTCATACCAATGATGATCGTAGCCCCAAGGGTCATTGTTGTGATGATATAAAGCTTCGAAAAATTGACTAGAATCATTCACAAAGATAGACCTCCCAAGGCATCAACAAACGTTCGATGATTGTTGGAGATAAAACCGCAGTATTGCCTGTACTTTCATCAGCTTCGGTCTGGCTTTTAAACTGCATAATGGCCTGACGTTTTTTGATTAATTGTGTTTGCGTCAAGCTATAAGCTCTGGCCTGCTGCCAGTTGATACGCGGATCTAATGGCCGCGCCCAATGCCATGCCCAGATCAGCACATGTAAATATGGTAGTTCATGCGCTAAAGCAAAGGTCTGAACCGTTTTTCCTACCGCTTCATGATCGGGATGCCCATCTTGCGCATAGCTACAAATCAGAATGTCTTCCGCTTGAACCAGCTTGTCTAGTTCTTGCCACAGTTGCTCTGTGTGCAAATGAATCTGTCCATCTGGTAAATTTAAGGTAATACGTTGTGCAAAATCCGAGACCTCTAAACAATGTAACGCTGCCAGACTTTCTTGAGGGCGGATTTGATCTAATTGCTCTGGACTATATTTACTTGAATTCGGATGGCTTTGGGTACCATTGCTAACGGCGACAATCACCAGATGACAATTCAAGCTAATCAGCTGTTGCATCAAGCCGCCACAACCGAGTATTTCATCATCTGGATGTGGCGCCACAATCACAATCCGTTTCGATTGAAATTTTTCAAGATTGAGCGGCGATAGTGGTTGTTGCTCAAATGCATAGAGCCATTGTTCTCTAGAGGTACCTTGCCCTTCAATAATACGATCTTCGACCAAAGGATGTTTTAGAGCTGCCATGACATTTGCTCCTGTAAACATCGTTCACTAATTTGCTCATCATCGAATGCCGCATGACTTTGCCGAATAAATACAGGTAAGTCAGCCATTAGGCTGGCAAAAGTTGCTTGTTCACAAAAAGGCCGTGCTCCAAGCGCTTTTCCTACCCCTTCAATAACCGCCAAACAGCTTTGTTCTGCCTGCGCACGCAAGATCCGTACATCTCGTTCATGACTAAGCTTGGGTTGGCTATCAATGAGTTGCGCGATATATTGGAAATATTGTCGGGTTACAGCAAGTCGAGTTGCCAACTGACCTAAATACATTTTCTTAAAAGGATTAGGGGTTTTAAGGCAACTTTGTTGTAGCTCCTCCACTAATCGTACTGCCGCACCGTACCAGCAAGCTGCAACACCCGCAGCACCATGCCAGAAACCAGCCCGATCAAGGTAATCGTTGGGACGACCAATGAGTTTGACGGCTGTCTCCTGAAAATTGACTCTAGCAGTCTGTGTGCCAAGCATGCCTACGGCTTGCCAGTGAGCCAGCTCAATGGTGATCGAGGGTTGGTTGAGGTCAATAACGCAGAGCTGAGATTGCCCCTGTTGATCTTTAAAATTGATTAATGCTTTTTGGACAAATTCAGCGCCTGAACACCACGGTTTAATTCCACGACAAAACTCATTTTCGACTTGTAGCGGCGCTGGCCCACCATCGGCAGCCCAAACAGCCCATATTTTCTCATCAATTTCATTTTCATATCCGAGTTCATACAAAATGCTTAACGCATCACAATGTGATTCAAAAAGCTTGGCTAAACTTAGGTCAAAGCCAGCAATCTGGGCAAAAACTTGCCAGCGTTGATAGATTTGTCCCGAAACAGGTTCAGGCAACCGTCCAACAGAATGAATCAACTGTTTCAGAACAATTGGACGTTGATTTATTTTTTCTTCAGGTGAGTACTGCTCAAAGCGATTTAATATCTCGAAAGTTGAGCTCTTTATAAATATTTTCCTATTCATTCTTAAAATATTAATTCAAGTGAATTTATTTAAACACTAATTGAAATAATACGTTTAGTTAAATAGTTTAATTGTAATAAAAAGATAAGCATTCGTAGTTATTTAAATATTTATTTCATTTTGTTTCATTGTTAACCAAACAGTATGTTTAGGTGAATCTATAAAATCATCATGTAAGGATTATTTAAAATCCAAAAATTATAAGGAAATATACAGTAGTTTAAGGGCTTCCGTGTTTTTATGTTTATAAAAGAGGTTTAAGAAATGAGTACTTTAAATATTCAAGATATTAAAAAACATTCAGATGTAATTGCTTCTTGTGGTACCAAAGTTGGAACAGTTGATCATCTCGAAGGTGATAGCCAACTCAAACTGACGCGTGATGAAAAGGATCAACATCATTTGATTCCAACGGCATGGATTGGTGAAGTCAAAGATGATAAAGTAGTTCTGATTAAAAATTCTGAAGAAGTTAAACAACAATGGCAGGCTATTTAACTTAATCTAAAAAAAATGTAATGCATGGCCAAATATTGGCTATGCATTATTATTAATTACGATCTTAAAATAATTTTATCAAATAGCTATTTTCCTCCCTATCAAAATATTCAGAAATTAATTTATATATAATTATTTTATTGCTTCTATGAGTGTATTTATTAAAATAGTTGCATCCTCCATACTTCCTTTATGTACTATATATGGGCCATGTCCACTTGCTGCTGTAACCGTATCAATTGTAATCTTTATATTTCCATCTACAGCTTTAAAAGTTGAAAAAGCCACTATGTGATCTGTATTTATATAATTTTCTGTATCAATTTTAATAAACATACATATCATCGTTAAGTTAATTTAATAAAAACACCCGCTGCTAAAAGCGGCACACTGAAAACCTATAGAAAAGGAGTATGCAGATCAATACTCCTTCCCTTTCCCATAAATAAGACCATTATTCATTCTTTAATTTTTTAAAATCATCACTTTTAAAATATGATTCAATCATATTTTCTGTATCATGTTTCTTTTTCTTCAGCAATTCACTGATATCATTTTCAAATGAAAAATCAGGTGGTATTTCCTCAATAAAAGGAGGCAAACGTTTAACTCCACCTTCAGTAATTTTTTCTATAAAGCCAGCTAACCATAATAGGAATTCATTATTCTCCTTATAGTTCGGTACCAAACTAATATCTACATATAAATGTCCATGACTTTGATTAGCTTGAAAACCATCTACAAATTCTATGAAATTGTATTTTAGTCTAAGGTCTGTATCTTTTAAATCTATACGTAATTGTTTAACAATAAGATTTAAAAAATCCTGAAGTGAGTTATTGAATTTCTTTTCTTCAAGAAATCTTTTGTAGATATTATCAGCTATACGTAAATATTGCGGCATGATTATTCCCTCTAATTCCTTATAGAAGTTAGAGTATGGTTATTTTTCATGAAATTTTGAGTAAGTATTAATAATATTTTTGTTTTTTTTGTTATTTAATGTAAAAAAATCACTATTATTTCACATTGAATATTATCAACAATTATATTTTCAAATTCAATCAATATATTCTTAATATTTAAAAATAAC
>NZ_LBMZ01000038.1:0-4128 GCF_001005525.1 Acinetobacter sp. AG1
TATTTTATAAATATTTCTAAAAGGTTTAATAAAAATGTTAAATATGTCTTATGAAGATCGCTTTGTTGATGTATGGAAATGTACGCAACGTGGCTTAGTTTATCCAGCTCCGCATGCGATTTTTAGTACCGTATGGCTTAATACAAATATTACTCGTACAAAAATAAGAGAATTAATGATAAATTTCCGTCAAGAAATTAATAAAAATCCATTACTATCAAGTAAAAATACCACTCTAGTTATTGGTATTTCATTTGATAACTGGGATGCTATTTGTGAAAATGATCAATTAACTCGTCCCAAAGGTATGGAGCTTCATTATCCAGAAAAAGAAAATCCAAATATTTCTGTCATTTTTTCGGCTTCAAGAGGAAATTTTCAAAATTCAAATGGGGATATTTGGCTACATGTTAAAAGTGATGATAGTAAGGCGTGTGAAGTATTACAAAGCTATGTAGAGAAAGTACTAAAAGAGGATGGGGATCTAAAACATATTATTAGTCAAGTTACCGCCTCACAATCAAAAACTGGTCGAGATGGTAAAGTTCTAGGATGTCGTTTTTCAGAGAATTTAAACAATCCTTCTGATCCTATCTCATTAGCAAAACATACTTTAATTGGTGCTGAAGATATTGACCATTTTGGAGGTTCATTTGTTTTGTCCCAACGTTTCATGATTAATTGGGATCAAATCAATATGATGTCTGAAGATCAAATTGAAGACTTGATTGGACGTAAAACAGATGACACGATTATTCCTGATCGTGATAGTCGTTCACACATCAAAGCTTCCCGTGTACAAGACATGAATGGCAATACTACGCCTGTTTTACGTCTAGGTTTGCCTTTTGGTCGTGCTGAAACAAACTCCAGTTTTCGAGTACCCAAATCCGTGACTAAGTCTGATGAAGCAGGAATTTATTTTGCTGGATTTGCCAAAACAGCTGCCATTCTTGAAGAAGTAATGTCAAGTCAAGTCGGTGCTGTGACTGGTTTTATGAATGATCGACTCTTCAATAGTCTGCATTCAGATTTAGGCGGTATATTTTATGTACCTAGCTTAAAGGATTTAGATTTAGAACACTCTAGTGAATATAATAATGATTTTAGTCGTTTAGAACATGGGGATTGGAATCGTTTTCCTGGTGTAGATTGGTCTCGATTTGATCGTCATTATACTAAAAGCTCAGATAATGGGCTGATGTATTACAATAACAGTAATTATCTTTTCAATATGGCAACTGGAATAAATCCACATAGTGAATTTTTCAAACCACCTTCGAATCGTATTTTAAGTTTACTGGAAAATACATTTTCATTATGGCAGGACAATTGGTATTTCAATCGAAAACAAGAAGAGATTGAGCATGGAATCGATTATTACATTCATCAGTTTGATATTGATGACAAGCCTCAGGATATTATGGGCTTATCCATTATGTTGCGTAAAGGCTGGGCAATCCGATTAAGCTTACAGCTATTTTCTTCTTCGAGTTATGGTTTCCGTGGACGGAAAATATTGCTCAAAAATGGAGACATCATTCATTATTCGAGTAGACGTGAATGCGAAGGTAAAGTTATTTATGGTTCAGATACTTACCGAATTATGCCTGATGAAATTATTGTAGGTGCTATGCCCAATCTGACGCTGGGGGAAGGGCGCTATGTAATGAAATATTTATCTGAAGACGAGCGGCTTCAAGGTTTTCTGCGTAACTTAAGTGAAGCTTCTGGTGTGGGACATGTAATTCCTAATTATCAAAAAGCCTTAGATTTAGGATTGGCTGGCTTGCAACAAGAAATTAAGAAGCATGCACAAAATGCAAATACGCAAGAAAAGAAAGATTTCTATGAAGCTTCAGTGTTAGCTTTGACTGGTATTTCAGAATATTTCCTAAATTATTCCAAGCTTGCCTCAAAATTAGCGACTCAAATGCAAGCTGGACAGCAATTTGAAAAAGAAAATTTACTTGCGATTGCTAAACGAATGGAAAAGCTATCGCAACAAAAACCAGAAACCTTTATCGAAGCAGTTCAATTTATTTTTACAGTACATAGCTGTTTGCATTTGAATGGTGAGCCAACTGCATTTGGACGAATGGACCAGATGCTGCAACCATTTTATGAGAAAGACTCCATAATGCTTGATGAAGCGCAAGAAATCATTGATGCGTTTTATATAAAACTTGATGAAAAAGTACAGCAAAATCGTATTTTTATGGAAGACCACCAACCTTTCGGAAATTTAGCCATGGGAGGGAGTTCTGGTCCTTATCCACAAGGAGCATCTTTAGGTCAGTGGATTCAACAAATCACCGTTGGGGGGACGATTGTCGATGGTGAAACGGATTTTGCTAAAACCAAACCAGCATATAATGATGTAACGCGATTATTCATTCGTGCTTCGGGACGTTTACCATTGAATGCCCCTTGTTTATCGTTGCGCACTCGAAAAGATATTCCTGATGATATTTTAGAAGAAGCGGCACATGCAATTTTATCTGGTGGTGCTCATCCTATTCTATTAAATGATGAAAAGCTCATCCCGAGTTTGCATCAGAGTGGTCATGATGTAGGGGGGAATGCACTAAAAAATTTTGCAGGTTGGCATTCTGAAGTTGATATTCGCTCTGCACAGAATTATGCCTGTGACGGTTGCTATGAACCACAGTTCCCTGGTGAAAATTGGTTCTCCTTAGGTGGTTTCTCTACTCTACAGCCTTTAGAGTGTGCGATGAATCAAGGTAAAACAATTTCAAGCGCAGGGCAGAGCTATTTGTTTGGACAAACGGTTTCGTTAACAACCAAACCTGCTGATCAGATTGCTAGCTTTGAAGAATTATTAGGACTTTACGAACAACATTTTGAATTACTCAATCGCAAAGCATTTAATGGTCAAATTTTAGGATATGGTGCCAATACTGATTTCTGCCCATCACCCATTTTAAATGTTTTGATGGATGATTGTTTGGCCAAAGGTCAAGATTTCTATAGTGGTGGCGCAAAGTATAATGTTTATGGGCCATGTTACATTTCTCTCAGTAACACCATTAATTCACTTTATGCAATTAAGGCGATGGTATATGACCCGCTGACAGCTGTAACGACATTACCTGAATTACTTGAATGTTTATGTTGTGATTGGGGCTATAAAATGACTGAGCCTTTTATTAGTAATTTGGCGGGTCATGCACGTATAGCGGCTCAAGCTGATCGCTATAAGCGTTTGCGTGAAATTGCTTTGGCTCAGCCACGTTATGGGCGAGGACATTCTGAAGTCGATAAACTTGGTAACCAAATTATCGAAATGATTGCGACGATTTCCGTTAAAACATTTACTGATCCGTGGCCTCAATTTGCACAATCCTTGCAAAATCTAACGAAACTATATAGTTCTGAAAATCACCCGTTTGGTATACAAATACAACCTGGCGTTGGAACTTTTGAGAATCATGTTGAAATGGGGGCTTGGAATGGTGCGAGTGCTGATGGGCGTCGTCTTGGAACAACGGTTGCATCAGATTTAAGTCCATCACCTAGTCCAGCAGATTTAGCAATAGATCATCAAGCTGTGGAATTTGGCCTAGCTTTGCAAGGATTCGAAGGTAATGGAACAGATTTAATGTCAGATGGAGCACCAACCGATTTTAATATTCGTGAAGATTTTGATGTGCAGTCACTCATCAATGTGCTGAAACAGTTTAGCCGTGGTGCATCATCAAATATTTTGACAATAACTGTTGCTAATCCAGAAACCTTCACTGAAGCAGTTTCATCACCTGAACAATATAATTTATTACGTGTCAGAACAGGAGGATGGACTAATTTCTTTACTTCTGTTTTCCCTGTGATTCAGGATCAACATCGCCGTCGTCCAATTTCAACACCCGATGTTCCTACAGACAATAATGTACAAGCAAAGTGCCCATTTCACCAATGGCATTAATTAATTAAAATCATTCTTTGACAGCCTTTTGAATGAAAGGCTGTTTTTTTCTTTCATATTATAATTATAGAAATATTGTGCTTCACTCAAACGGTATTATCTATTCCATAAAATTGATAAAGAAAATTTTTATTTTCTGAGTTTTTTACTAAAAATTATACAAAATATGCTTGAAATAGATT